>CAIQLE010000160.1 GCA_903872555.1 uncultured bacterium | reverse complement strand
GGATCTTGCAGCGGCAATTGAACGGCGCCGACTAATTTCCCGCCCTGCCTTATCGGAAAATACCAGCCATCCAGGGACTCGTTCTGTCCAGTCAGCGGACCAAAAGCCAGTCCCTGACGACAGACTATCCACATCACAGTTTTCTCCTCGAAGGAAGGTGTGCCGATATGGCGATGTTGCGGCGCCTCGGATAGTTCGTCGCTTTCTTTATCGACCAGCATCAGGGAAAAAGATCCCTGCGTTAGCTGAGCAAAAAATTCACATAAGGCATGCAAGGACAAGTGATCGCCCGCATGAAGTAAAGCGCTGAGCGCTTGATCGATCTCTGCTGAATACCTCAGTTTTTCTTTCAGCCACAAACTGTAATGACGCTGCACTACGATCAGCCCGGGCACAACAATACTGACACCCCATGCAACCATCAGCATGGTGGCATGGGTATTCAGGTCGACGATGAAACTGCCTTGCGGTGGAACAAATATCCAGTTTATGGCAAGCGTTGATGCGGTAGCCAATACGAAGCTACTTAAAAAATTGAGTGTCACGGCCCCCAGAACGGCCGTCAGCACGGCCATCGCGCACACCATCTCCAGCGCAAGCGCATGTCCCGTCAGCAGCAATATGCCCCAGCCAAGGGCCCAGATTGTCAGGCCCGTGCGAGCAGGCAGTTGGCCAGATTTAATCCTGAGAGCGGACATGATGACCTCATATCTGAACGTGAGTACCCAGTTCTACAACCGCGTTGTCTGGCAGTCGAAAATATTCAGACACACTGCCGGCGTTTTTGTGCAGCGTGGCAAACAAGTTTTCTCGCCACCAGGACATCGCACCGTCATGCGTAGGAATCACTGTCTGTCGGCTTAGAAAATAGGTGGTCTCAAAAGGCTCTATCGGCAATTCGGGTGAATGCAAAAGCGCCAGATTTTTGGGAACGTCAGGAGCATTCATGAATCCGAAATTTAAACGCACATGCCAGAAAGTATCGGACAAGCGTTCTACTTCAACTCGCTGGGATTCCTTCACATAAGGGACTTCCCTGAAAATGACCGTGAGAATGATATTCCGCAGATGCAGCACTTCGTTATGCTCGAGATTATGCAAAAGTGCCTGCGGAACGGTATCGATATTTCCTACCGCGTACACTGCGGTACGCTTGGCACGCGATATTTTTTCACCGTCTATTTTTTTCACGAATGCCTTTAAATCCAGGCCCTCACTGCGTATGGCGCTTGCCACTAATCCGCGGCCTTTTTCCCAGGTCTCCATCAGCAGGAACAGCAGCAGGCCCAGCGACAAGGGGAACCAACCGCCATCGAATATTTTGGCTGAGCAGCCTGCAACAAGGAAAGCATCGGTGCAGAAAAACAGCAAAGTGGCTCCGATAGCAACCGGCGAAGGCAGATGCCAGGCATTGCGTACAACAAAGTAAGTCAATGTCGTTGTGATCATCATGGTGAGCGTGACTGCGATGCCGTAAGCACCAGCTAAGGCTGAAGAACTGCCGAAACTGATTACGGCCAGAACGACGCCTGCGAACAAGATCCAGTTCACCAGCGGGATATAAATTTGTCCTATTTCGCGTGATGATGTGTATTCAACTTTCATACGCGGCAGCAATCCGAGTTGCATGGCCTGCTTGGTCATCGAATAAGCACCAGAGATGACGGCTTGCGATGCAATGATGGTAGCTAGCGCAGAAAGTCCGACGATGAACAACAACATGGATTCCGGATACATCTTGTAGAAAGGATTTTCCAGTGCTGATGCATCTCCGATCAGCAAGGCTCCCTGCCCCATGTAGTTCAAGGCCAGCGCCGGCAGTACAAAACTAGTCCAGGCTAGTTGTATAGGTTGTTTACCAAAATGGCCCATGTCTGCATACAAGGCCTCAGCGCCTGTCAGCACCAGCGCAATGGCGCCTATGGTTGCAAACAATTGCCAACCACGCTGCTGCAGAAAATGCAGGCCATTCAGAGGATTGAGTGCGGAAAGAATTTCCGTATGCTGGACAATATGAAAGGTTCCCGCCACCGCAATCGTCCCAAACCAGACGATAAGCACGGGACCAAAGGCCTTACCAATGGTGCTTGTGCCGTAACGCTGAATCGCAAATAAACCCACCATGATGATCAGAGTTGCAGGCACGATGTATGGCTTAAAAGCGGGTGTTACTACTTCCAGGCCCTCGAGTGCGCCGAGCACGGACACTGCTGGTGTGATCACACTGTCGCCATAAAACAGCGTCGCACCGAATACCCCTAGCAACAAAAGTGCGCGGCGCAATTTAGGCGTGGACTGTACTGCGCTACAAGCCAATGCGGTCAGCGCCAAAATACCGCCCTCACCACGGTTATCCGCGCGCAGTATCAGCATCACATATTTGAGCGTAACCACCAGCATTAATGCCCAGATCACGACCGAGACTGCGCCGATCACATTTTCCGGTGTCACGGCAACGCCTGTCGATGGTGAAAATACTTCTTTGAGGGCATACAGCGGGCTCGTCCCAATGTCGCCATAGACGACGCCGAGCGCTCCCAGACTCAGTGCGGCAAATGAGGCTTTATGCACCTGAGTTTCTGAGGCGTCAGGGTTGGCTATACGGTTTACTGTCGGCATGAAAAATCGCTCCGGAATGAATGTCTGAGCCGATCTTATTTTGTCCTGCATAAAGAAAGCATATGGATTGGCTTGCGAGGATTAGCAGACGCTGCTTTCGGCCTGCTTCTCAAATTGCAAACGCTCACCCGCCCTTATTCCTGATCGGATTGAAGACGCGCTATTGGTCGTAATGCCACCGACCTTAATGCAATGACAACGCAGGCCTGCCTTTCAGTCACTGATAAATTGTCATCTCAATAACTTTTTTGAGGTGGATTCATGGATTCCATGCGCGCCTGCTCCCTATGCTTGGGATTGTTTTTTTTCTTCTCTCCGGTGGCCAGCTTTGCTGCTAATAGCAGCGGGTTTTATGCTGTCGCTGGCATGGCGCTGGATGCGCATGTGGCGCATGACAGTGGCACGGATTTTCTCGATGGCAGCGCTGGTTTGACGAGCTCAAATATCGGTCAGGGCAAGCTGGGCGCATCTTTTGGTCTGGGCTATCAGTTCGCTCTCAGAGAACCCTTTGTCGTGATGCTGGAAGCCGGTAAAGATTTGGGGACAGATATGTCGCTCTCCACAACCAGCATGCTGCTCGGCTCAAGTGGGTTTTTCAGCACGCTCTCTCGTCAATGGGAGCTCAAGCGTGACTGGTACATTGCTATCAAACCAGGCATGTACATCAATCCCTCTACCCTGGTTTATCTATCGCTTGCGCATCATCCCGGATCGGCACATCTGTCATCCGTCTTGCAAATGGACTGTCTGGCCGTTGATTCCTGTCTGGATAACCGTCAAAGAACGGGCTCAACGGGTATGCAAGGTACGGGCATCGGTGCCGGCATGCAGAGCGCCTTGACCGACAAGCTTTTTTTTCGAGTGGAGGTGGAGAGAATTGACTACGGCCGCATCAATATTAATTTTAGTGATCCCGTCACCAGCCCGGATGGCTTTGCCTTGCAAAGCCTGAAGCTAAACGAATATCTGGGGCGCATCAGCCTGGGCTATCGATTCTGAGCAGGGCCCTTCAGCCTGCCATTATTCTGAGCGCTGAACAAAGCCTGTGCGCTGTTTGCATGCGTAGCTGCAGCGGGTTCAGCGCGAATTATGTCCGGCGAATGCGGAGGTATCCGTGTGGAGGGCTGGCGCGGCTGGCTGGAATCGAACCAGCGACCCTTGGCTTCGGAGGCCAATACTCTATCCACTGAGCTACAGCCGCGCGGTCCGACGGATCGGAAGAGGGGCAAGGATACCGGTTTTCAGTCGCTCAGTCCACGCAAGGGCTTCTTGCTCAGGGTAAAAACGCTCCTTTTTCGTCTATAATCCGGGACTTTGCGAGAACTTCCCGGCTCTTGCGCAAAACCACAAGAGGAAATCATGAGCGACGCCCACAACGAGCACGAGTCCCCGATCAAAACACCGCAGCAATTGATCGCTGTCATCATCGCCAGCTTTGTTATACCTATCGTCATCATCGTGATGCTGGTGCACTATGTGGGCAGCACGCCAAAGGCCGGCGCAGGATCAACAGCGCAGACACCTGAAGCGATTGCTGAGCGCATTAAACCTGTGGCGGATGAAGGCTATAAGCTGGTCGATGCCAGCGCACCGCATCAGCTGAAAACCGGTGCCGAGGTATACAACGCAGCCTGTATGGCTTGCCATGCTTCTGGTGCTGCGGGCTCACCAAAGATGGGTGACGCCGGCGCATGGGGCCCACGTATCAAACAAGGTTATGACACCCTGGTCTCACATGCCATCAAAGGCATACGCGCCATGCCAGCCAAAGGCGGCAATCCTGATCTGGATGATGTGGAAGTCGCTCGTGCTGTAGTGCACATGGCCAATGCCGGTGGTGCAAAATTCAAAGAACCTGAAGCCAAGCCTGCGAAATAATTTACTGCAGTATGCTCAAATCAATCCCGGCCATGGTCGGGATTTTTTACGTCTGTTTGCGGCGTAAGCCAGGCTTGCAGTGCGGCCCATGCGGCCGTAGCTCCACCGGCAAGTAATAAAAGGCGGCGCATGAAACGCGAGCCTTTGCCGCTGCCTAGCAAGACCGGCGCAAGTGTTGTGAACACCAGCCCGAGCTTGCTGCTGAAGACTGATCGCAGGACGCGGGGCAAGATGTTCGTGATCACATTGCCGCTGACAGCAGTACGTAATTCGCGTTGTGCCTGCATACACTCAAGGCGATACATGGCGCCCTGAACCAGAAGTAATTTTTTGCGCTGTTCGCGGGGTGTCGGATGCTTCATGGATCGGAATGACTCCTCAGCGCAGCGCCATCTTTTTTCAGTTCCGCCAGCGTCAGCGGTAAGCCCAGACGACCCTCAGCAAAAATCCTGCGCAGGCGCAGCACCAGTAAGGCGGCAAGCGCTGCATAGATCAGCGTCAGTATCAATAAAATACGCCAGCCCAGACTATCCCAGCTCAGCGCCACGATCATGGCTGTCAGACAGAGCAGCGCAAGGCCTGCAATGAAGAAGGCACCGGCTCCGAGCAAGAGGACACTCAATAAGGCATCGCGCGCATCAGCCAGTTCCAGCACAGCTAGCGCAGCACGTGAGCCCAGTAATTGCCACGCACTGCGCAAGAAGGCGCTCAGCCCCGGTATCAGTCCGGCAGGCGCTGTCTGAGATTCATCCGTCATCAATTAACGACGCGCAATCAGCATGCCGATCAACACACCAAGCACACCGGCGGCACCGATGGCACGCCATGGATGCTCATGCACATAGGCGTCGGTGTCATTGGCTATCTTGCGGCCTTTGGCAAGGGCGGCAGTCTGCAGCGTCTGTGCATGTTCAAGTGCGGTATCAAGCAGACGCATACCTTGTGCGCGCAATTCTTCGGCTTTTGCACCCCCGGTAGTTGCCGCCTCTTCGAACAAGACTTGCGCATCGCGCATCAGGGTTTTCAGATCATTCCTGACGGTCTCAATATGCGACTCATGCATGGTGCATCTCCTGTAAATGTGGACATGAAAATCATAGCTTATGGACGACCCGGTCTTGTAGAAAGACCGCATCATTTAGTCAAACAAACGATAGCGCAGCTGATACCAGAGCAAACCCATCCATTCATGCAAGGCGTAATGGCTGTAGCGCAATTCATGTGCGTTAGGAATAAAGTCGGCAAGCGATGCCGGACGGGTAGAGCGAAAAGCTGTGGGAGCGGGGACGACCGCCAGCCCGGCCTGATGAAAAATGAGGCTGGCGCGTTGCATGTGTAGAGCATCCGTGACCAGCAAGACGCGTGAAATTTTGGCTTGTTTCAACTTCAGGGCTGAAAGGCGTGCGTTCTGTAGCGTGTTTTCTGCGCTGTCCTCGACCCATTGCACCGGCACCTTGAAGTCTTCTTTGAGTGAGCGTGCCATCACCGACGCTTCGGTTTCGCCTGAGCCGTCCGGTGCGCCACCGCTGACCAGTAAGGGCAATCCGGTCAGGCGCTGCAAACGGGCGCCATGCCGCAAACGCAGCAGGGTTTCACCGGAAGGCTGGTCCAGCCCGCCATACTCGGGTGCAGCAAACAGTCTTCCGCCTCCCAGTATGACGATAGCCTGCGCTGTGCTGAGTTTAGGATCAGGTAGGTGTATAAAGCTTTGCTCCAGCGGCCTGATCAACAGACGAGAGCCTGCTGCAGTCGACAAAAGCAGCAGTAGCAGCACCGGCAATGCACACAGGGCATAGCCCAGCCTGCGATAGCGTCGAGCCAGCCAAAGGCCCAGCAAGCCCAGTAAAACGAGGGAAAGTGGCGGCAGCAAAAATGCGGCCAGGGTATTCGTGATCAGCCAGCTGATGCTCATGTCGGATGACTATAGACGGAGAAGGCAGGAAACTGGATTGTAAACCCCTGCAATTGCTGCTCGACTAGATAAGGCAAGTTATGTAGAATGCGCGGCTTCCGCACGCTTTGTGTGAGCGGAAATGGAGTGGTAGTTCAGTTGGTTAGAATACCGGCCTGTCACGCCGGGGGTCGCGGGTTCGAGTCCCGTCCGCTCCGCCAGTTTTAAAAACTCCCGCTACGGCGGGAGTTTGCTTTTGTAGCTGCAGTAGCTGCTTTCGTCGCTATGTCTGCTCTATTTACGTAGTTTATTAAATCGACTGAATCTACTGTGTCGGCGCCTGTGGTTGCAATCGTTCTTGCTGCACCAGTATCCAGGGCTTGACCACCACGGTCCACAACAAGGCATTCTGCGCCTGCCAGTCACTGGCCTGTTCATCGCTGGCTCGCATCAGCAAACCCAGCCTCATCCATTCCTGCACACTGGCCTTGTCATCGGCGGCAATACGCGCGCCTACATCAATCAGATCCAGTTCAGCTGCTACAGCGATCACACTGCCATTGGCAAAGAAACGCTGCAACTCTGTCCATGGCAATTGCGCCGTCTGTTGATTGATTTCCGTGCGCAGCGAAGCGAGAATTTTTTCGTTGATCATGATTAATAGTGCGGTGGCTTTTCATTTGCGGGCAAGCCATCTGGCTGTCGTGACTGCACATC
>CAIQLE010000159.1 GCA_903872555.1 uncultured bacterium | reverse complement strand
TTAGAAAAATTTGGCGTTGCGTCCGCACCTACCGTCATCATGCGCATCGTTGCTCCTCCTTTTAATCATTTCACGGAAGATTAACGAGCTAATAATTCAAGAGCGTGACAGCTATGTTTCGTTTCTATGACAAGGCACGCGACTACGATAGACAGTACAAACAGTACAGGCAGTAAAGACAGTGCAGGCAATACAGACAATATAGAAATTACAACTAGATAAAGTCTGCACCTATCATTCCGCCATCATCACGGGTAATGACTATGGTTGCTGATCGTGGACGTGATGAGCCACCTCCCGGCCAGTGACTGAGCCAGCTTGAAGGTGTATCAAGGCTGAAATCCTGTCCCGAGGTGGTTTCACCCGGATGCTGAATATTCACAAACAAAGCACGTCCATCAGGCGACTCTGCCAGTCCTGTGATTTCGCAATCCACCGGCCCCACCAAAAAGCGCCGCAAGTGATCATGATCTGTCGCTGCGCCTACATAGGTGGTGACTTGACGTTCTTTGCTGCCATCATGATTGACGATGGTCTGTGTTTTTCCATCACCCACCTTGCCCGGAATGGCTGCCAGCAGCATGCAGTTGCTGATATCGGTATAGGCATGATCGTCGGTCTCTATCCACAACAATCCACTCTGAGCGAACCATAGACCGTCAGGACTGGAGAAATCATTGTCTGCTGTCAGGCCAGACAGATTCACATTGTCAGGGGCGGCACTCGCGCGCGCGGCGAACAGAAATACATCCCACTGGAACCGGCTGGCAGCAGCTTTGCCATCTTGCTCAGCCCAACGAATAATGTGACCGTTCGCATTTCCTTTTTGGGTCATTCCATTTTTAGGATCATTGTAGAAACGCGGATTGGCCGCATCGGTCTTATCGAGCTCACGTGAGGGGTTAGTGGTGAGTGTCATATACACTTCACCATTGCGAGGATTGACGGCACCCCATTCCGGCCTGTCCATTTTTGTGGCGCCAGCAGCATCCGCAGCCAGCCGTGCAAGAATTAATACATCGGCCTGATCGCTGAAGGCATAGGCTGTGTTGTTTTCATCTATGCCGTTTTGGCCGAATTTCAGTTCCAGCCAGTCACCGCTGCCATCGGCATTAAAGCGCGCGACATACAGGCGACCTTCATTTAAATATTTATCGCCGGCGAGCATGCCCCGGGTCGCATCATTCGGATCCCACAGCGCTTTCGAGACATACTTGTAAATGTATTCATGACGCGAGTCACAACCCATGTACCAAACCAGTGGCTGACCAGCCACGACCAGACCCGGCCAGGCACCTTCATGGGCGAAGCGACCGAGTGCGGTTCGTTTTTTTGGCGTTGAATTGGGATTAAAGGGATCAATCTCTACCACCCAGCCAAAGGTATTGGCGACATGACGGTAATCATCGCTGCCATCATTCGAAGTGCCTGTGACGGCTGCATTCCAGCGTCCAAAGCGCTTGTCGGCCGTATCCGGCTGGACGGTCGCCCACAGTTCACGGCCCTGACCTGCGACGCCATAGCGTTTGAATGCCACGCGTTCTTTCTCACTTCGTTTGGCATCGTCGGCTGCAGTGCGCCTGAAGTAGCCTGCCCAGTTTTCTTCGCAGGTCAGATACGTGCCCCAGGGTGTATGACCATTCGCGCAGTTGGCGATCGTGCCGCGTGTGCGGCTGCCTGTTTGTGAATAGTGCGTGATGAACAATGGACTGCGGGCGGCCGGACCGGCCATCTCCATGTCAGTGAAGGTATTGATGCGGCGGTTATAACTTGATGCCCGTTGTATCTTAAAAGTATTTCCTTCGCGCCGTATCTCAGCCACGCTGACGCCGTGTGCCAGCATTTCTTTCATGACCTCTGCGTCTGAAACACGCTTGCCATCGACTACCGTTTGACCATGAGGATGTAGATAAGCAGCGGTCACCGCCTCGTGATTGATGCAGAGCAGGCCGCGCTCAGAAACCTGTTTGTCCCACGCGCCTTGCCGGTTCATGCCAAAAAACTGCATACCATCGTTGTGGTCACCTGCACGGCGATAAAAACTGGCCGCATCATCACTGCCATCATTGGCATAGGCGGGAACGGAGGCTGACAAGGGGTCGCCTGTCGCCAGCAGCACGGAATAGTTATAGCCCGCTGCCAGCTGTACTTTGTCTGCGCGGCTCTTGTCCACGGCAGAAAAATTCAGGCGCATATTTTTTTGAGCATTGCGCGCTGCATTCGCATTGCCGCTCGCCGATAGCAGCAGACTGCTGCTGCCCAGATACATCGCCGCTGCGGTACTGAGCGAGCCTTTGAGCAGGCTGCGTCGTGAGAGGCGAGCGTCGAGTATCGTTGTTAAGCAGGGATTATTACTGTTGTTATCGGTATCGTTCATGAGTGGGTAC
The DNA here is from genome assembly GCA_903872555.1 of uncultured bacterium. Classification (GTDB taxonomy): domain Bacteria; phylum Pseudomonadota; class Gammaproteobacteria; order Burkholderiales; family Burkholderiaceae_D; genus Pernthalerella. Next base: position 152 of record CAIQLE010000159.1, on the reverse strand, counting down.
AGTGAGCGAGTTTGTAGAAAATGAACCGCAATGAAAGCACGATTTTATGAACACTGAATGACAGATTATGGGAAATAGTTAACTTAAATTGATTTACAACAAGCATGAAACTGCAAGGCGAGTTATGCCAAGCATATTGTCAGCCGCTGCCA
>CAIQLE010000158.1 GCA_903872555.1 uncultured bacterium | reverse complement strand
GATCTTGTACTGATACTCTTGATTTCCCCCCTTAAATTACTGCTGACCTGAGAATCCCATGTACCCAGATCGTGTTGTCTCCGGCATGCGCCCCACGGGCGCCATGCACCTTGGCCACTACCACGGCGCACTGAAAAACTGGGTGCGGCTTCAGTCCGAACATCCCTGCCTGTTTTTTGTCGCGGACTGGCATGCACTGACCACGCACTATGATGATCCCTCCATCATCGAGAGCAGCACCTGGGATATGGTGATCGACTGGCTGGCTGCTGGCATCGATCCCTCACAGGCGACGATCTTCATTCAATCCAAGGTGCCTGAGCATGCCGAGCTGCATTTGCTGCTATCAATGTCGACGCCACTGGGCTGGCTGGAACGTGTGCCTACCTACAAAGATCAGCAGGAAAAACTGTCTGACCGTGATCTCGCTACCTATGGTTTTCTGGGCTATCCGCTGTTACAGGCCGCCGATGTGCTGATCTATCGCGCCAGCATGGTGCCGGTGGGCGAAGATCAGGTGCCGCATATAGAAATGACGCGTGAAATTGCACGTCGCTTCAATAATATTTATGGCCGCGAAAAAGATTTCGAAGAAAAATCGAAAGAGGCTGTGAAGAAGCTCGGCACCAAACGCGCCAAGCTCTACAACGAATTACGCACCGAATATCAGGAGCAGGGCAAGGAAGACGCACTGGAGCAGGCCAAGGCCATGCTGGATGATGCGCAGAATTTGTCCATGATCGATCGTGAGCGTCTGTTCGGTTATCTGGAAGGCAGCCGCAAGCTGATATTAGTTGAACCTCAGGCCTTGCTGACGCAGGCTTCGCGTCTGCCCGGACTCGATGGTCAGAAAATGTCCAAGAGCTATGGCAATGCCGTGGCCTTGCGTGATGACCGCGATACGGTGACCAAAAAAGTCCGCACCATGCCTACCGATCCTGCGCGTGTGCGTCGCACGGATGCGGGTGATCCTGAAAAATGTCCGGTCTGGAAATTTCATCAGGTGTATTCCGATACCGTCACCAAAGAATGGGTCATCAAAGGTTGCAAGTCAGCCGGCATAGGCTGCATAGAATGCAAGCAACCCGTGATTGACGGCATCCTGAAAGAACAGGAACCCATGCGCGAGCGCGCCCAGCAATATCTGGATGATCCTTCACTGGTTCGCGCCATCGTTGCCGACGGCTGCGATCAGGCGCGCAAGTATGCGCAAGAGACCATGCGTGACGTGCGCGAAGAGATGGGGCTGTCCTATAGCTAGCCCTATGTCAGGCCATATACAGCAGGATCATCCCTCACTCTGGGTCAGCCGCTTTGCCTCGCTGATACCTCAGCACGATTCCGGTCTGACGCTGGATCTGGCCTGCGGGGGCGGGCGTCATACGCGCCTGCTGGCGGCGCTGGGACATGCTGTTCTGGCGGTTGACCGCGACGCTGCTGCGCTGCTGTCTGCGCAGGGCGGCCTGATAAGGACTCAGTCTTTCGATCTTGAGCAGCCTGATGCCGACAGTCAGAGCGACTGGCCGCTGCAGCCGCAGCGGTTTTGCGGCATCGTTGTCACCAATTATCTGCATCGCCCCCTGAT
>CAIQLE010000157.1 GCA_903872555.1 uncultured bacterium | reverse complement strand
GGCTGTGTAGCGGTTGATCATGGAATCCATGTTCCCCGCGGTGATGCCGAAGTAGAGATTCGGTTTGCCCAACGCACGAAAAGCATCCGCAGATTGCCAGTCTGGCTGGCTGATGGTGCCGACCCTGAAACCCTGAGACTCTAAAAGCCGTCCAATCAGTGCCATGCCAAAGCTGGGATGATCAATATAGGCATCGCCGGTCACGATAATGATGTCGCAACTATCCCAGCCTAGCTTGTCCATCTCCGCGCGCGACATAGGCAGCATGGGCGCAGGAATCAGGCCTGATCTGTAGGGCGGAAATGAACGGAGATTGTGCGGCGTTGCGGACATACGGGCTTCGTGGGAATGTTAATTTGAGCGTATCAGCCCGCTAGTATGCCAGTGTTAGGCCATCGGGGTTTTTAGCTGCAATTCTGTGGCCAGCCCATTCCAGCGCGATGGCAGTGAGATTCAGTGCAGTGCAGCTTTATTTAAAGGGATTGTCCACCTTGTCCGTAGGGCGAAATGCGATTTTTTCAGGCAGATCGCTGTCTGCCTGCAGCTGAGCGACAGTTGCATCCACCAGCGCTTTGAGCTGCAGCGCCAGTGCCAGTCCGGCCTGATCGCGCGTGATCGACAGGTTGCCATAGATTTCCAGCTGATCTGTACGGTTCTCTATATTCAGCTCGCCTATGCTGATGGCGTCAGATTCATTCTGAAACGGTTGCAGAGATGTCATGTGAGCTTTCTTCAGAAATGATGCTTGCGGCCGTGCAGTCTGAGCTCGGGCAGATCCATGATTTTTTCTTTGATACTCTCAGCTACTTTAGGAAAAAGGTTGATGCCTATACGTTTTTCCAGCGCAGCGATCGATATCACCTGATATGCATCGCCATCTGCATTGGGTGCGATCCATGCTGCACCTTCATTTCTGGCCGGATCGAACACTGCCTTGAACACATGCGTCGGTATGAATACATGAGCATTCAGACGTTCTATCTTCTCACCTTCAAAGATCGGCCCTGTGATGACAAATAATTCGCCACGCTCCTTGGTCATGTGGCGCGTCGCACCTTCAATCGCTGACCACAGCACCTGATTGTTATGCCGGTTCTGCGGAATGATATTGGCCAGCGAAAAACTCTCATGCTGCGCCTGTCGTGTCGGCATATCCGCAGCGGGTGACATATGTCCACGATCAAAGCCCGAATGTGCATAGTCTGACAGCTCTGAACGCTGTGCGGGCGGTAGCGTCTCTTCGGCGTGGAAACTGTCTTCACGTTTGATTTCTCTGGCACGCGCCAGACTGTCCGTGGTCAGTCGTTCAGCAGACCAGAGCGGCGTGCGCGAGACACCGGAATGCATGACGGCAAAGGCTTCGAAACACAGGCCCAGCGTATGCGCTTGCAGGGCAGGGCGAGTGAAACTCGGTGCGGATTTTTGATAAAAATGTTCCAGACAGGCGGTCGTCTGAGCCTGAGCCGCCTGGCAAAACACAAGCGCGAGTAAGACCGTCAATAATTTTTTCATTGCAGTGGGGCGGTGAGATTGGAGCTCATTCGAAGAAACTGATGCAGCGAAGTTCCATCCGAATGATGGCTGTTTGATGCGTAATTTTACTTCAAGGAAATGTTTGCTCTGAGGCTTGTGCGGTGTGCGAGCTTAGATGCCGTAGAAGATTGGAAAATCGCTGAGGGAAGTGGCCCGGAGAAATAGGGTGATACGGGAGGGGATGTGGCCAGCGAAAAATGCTTCCCCTCATTGAGGTTGACGCATGAACTAATTAGAAATCTCAGAGAACAGGGCCGGAACTTGAAGGACTGTTTTCTATCCAAAGTCTGCCGGAACGGTCCGGTCAACCCAGCACAACAGGAGTCAGACCATGATTCAAGCAGATGAAGTCCGCAAACGCTTTACCCAGATTGAGCAGACCATT
>CAIQLE010000156.1 GCA_903872555.1 uncultured bacterium | reverse complement strand
TCCATCGGTGCCGATGAATTCAATATCGACAAACTGCGTTATCACCGCATCATCATCATGACCGATGCTGACGTGGATGGCGCCCACATTCGCACTCTGCTGCTGACCCTGCTGTATCGCCAGATGCCTTTGCTGGTCGAGCGTGGCCATATTTATATCGCCCAGCCGCCGCTGTACAAGGTCAAGCATGGCAAGGATGAGCGTTATCTGAAGGATGACATCGAAGAAGCCAGCTACATGATGCAGATTGCCCTTAACGATGCCGTGTTGGTGCCTTCTGAAAATGCTGCGCCTATCGGTGGTGATGCACTGGCTGAACTGGTACGCAAGTACAACACGGCGAACGCCATCATCATGCGTCTCTCGCGAGCTGTGGATGATGCCGCGCTGACAGCCATCATGACGGGTGTGGTGCTGAACCTGCAGAATGCCGAAGCCGCTGAAGCATCGGCGCAGGCGCTGTCTGCTGAAATCAATAATCCTGCTGTGCGTGTTGTGGTCGCATCTGATGAATTATCGGCCCGTCATATGTTGCGCATAGAGCGCCGTCATCACGGCAATCTCAAGTTGAGCGTGATCGATGCAGAATTTGTTGATGGTTCGGACTATGCCGTGCTGTCCGATGCAGCGGCGACATTCAAGGGGCTGATCGGTCGGGGTGCCTTAGTGCGTCGCGGCACGGGCGAGAAAGTGCGCGAGTCGGGCATAGTCGACTTCCGTCAGGCCATGACCTGGCTGCGTGAAGAAGCCGAGCGCGGTGTCTCCAAGCAGCGCTATAAAGGTCTGGGTGAAATGAATCCCGAGCAGCTGTGGGAAACCACCATGGACCCGCAAGTGCGTCGTTTGCTCAAGGTGCAGATCGATGATGCGATCGCAGCTGACCAGATCTTCACCACCCTCATGGGTGACGATGTAGAGCCGCGCCGCGCCTTCATTGAGTCCAATGCTCTGACTGCTGGCAACATCGACGTCTGATAAAAACATATTGCGTGCAGGGCTCTGGCAGAGCAGCGGCCAGAGTCCGTCAACATCATAAAAAGGCGCACACATGAAATGGTTGATGCTGGCTCTGTGGGGCTCGTCCATACTGTTCTCTCAGCTTCGCGGCAAAGTCAAACTCCCCTGGCGCAAAGCCTTTCTTGATCATTCCGTATTACTGGCGCCTATCAATGCGCTGATGGTCCTGAGCTCGAAGGTGCCGAGAACGCCCTATGTTCCGGTCTCGGCGATTCCCGAGCTCAAAATTCTGGAAGAAAACTGGACCGTGTTTCGTGAAGAAGCGCTGGCCTTGTCGCAGCTACAGGAAATCAAGGCGGATCAGGCGCACACGGATATCGGCTTCAATTCATTTTTCAAATATGGCTGGAAGCGCTTTTATCTGAAATGGTATGAGGCCCAGCATCCCTCGGCTGAAACCCTGTGCCCGCGCAGCGTCGCGATCTTGCGCAGCATTCCTTCGGTGAAGGCGGCCATGTTTGCTGAGTTGCCGGCGGGCGGGCGGCTGAATCCTCACCGCGATCCCTATGCCGGCTCGATCCGCTATCACCTGGGTCTGGTCACGCCCAACGATGATGCTTGCTACATTGATGTTGATGGCCAGCGCTATAGCTGGCGTGATGGTCAGGGCGTGGTCTTCGATGAGACTTATGTGCACGAAGCGCATAATCGCAGCGACAAAAATCGCATCATCCTGTTTTGCGATATTGAGCGCCCTCTGCATTCGCGTGTGGCGACAGCCATCAACCGCTGGTTCAGCCGTCATGTGATGTCGGCCGCCAGTTCACCGAATGCCGATACCGATAAAATCGGCGCCATCAACCGCCTGACCCACCTGCATTTTCTCGCAGACCAGAAGCGTAAGCAGTACAAGGCCTGGAGCCCTAGGGCTTATAAGCTGAGTAAACTGGTTTTGCTGGCGGGGGTCGTGGCAGGCTTCATTTTTCTCTAAAATGAATCACTTGTGACTTAAACGCACAAGTGATTCAACAAATCTGAGCGTTTATAACTATTCGGCTTGAATATACTGTGATGACCC
>CAIQLE010000155.1 GCA_903872555.1 uncultured bacterium | reverse complement strand
CCAGAGATGAACACCTTGCTCGTCTGAGCAGCGATAGTTCTCATCAGACGCCTACAGAAGAGCTGATGAGCTCATTACTCGATAGTCTTGGACACCGGTCGGCGCATGCTGAATTGGCTGAACCACAAACTCCTATGTTGCACTTGTTGAGCTGCGAGAGCGATTATTTGCGTGAGCAGATCAAGCCCGATTCTGCCTTATGGAAAAGTGCTTATGTATTGCTGTACTCCGGAAAAGTATCCACTGGTCTTCACACGGTAGGCAATGCCTTAAAAGCCGTCATTGCCTATCTCGTTTACTGTGACCAGCACCATCTGAAGCCCGATCCTCTGAAGCTGCTGTATATCGCGGGTCTGCATCGTAGTTCTGATCTGTCGCTGATGGGTGGCGATCTGAAAGCAGCACTGGTCTGGCCGGCGCCTCAAAAAGAATCTGAGATGCGCGATGAGATCTCACTGAAACAATTAAAGGGGCATGCGACAGATGTGCGACGCCTGCGCACAGCCGCCAGCCAGCTCAGTCCTGATGAGCGCCAACTGATTGCGCCTGCATCGCTGCAAGAACTGCTCTCTGCGCGGATTGAAATGGATGATGTTCGCGGGCTATCGGATGTATTGAAACACCATCCAGCACTATTAAATGCTTATGATGATTTACACGACTCAGCTTTGATACTCAGTATCAATGCAGGTGCTTATGCATGTATGAACTATTTGCTGCAGGCTGGTGCGGCGATCAACACTGAAGCTGGCCCGAACAATGCACCATTCATTGCAGCCACGGAAGCCAGTCGTAAAGGCGATGTGCGTGCCATGGATTTATTGCTAGCTCACGGTGCCGACATCAACTATGTCTGTACTGACCGCGACACTGCTATGCATGTTGCTGGAATGACGGACAATGTGTATGCCATAAAAAAATTGCTTGATAAAGGCGCCCGGACTGATCTGCTCAACGAGAAGAAAGAAACTCCCTTAATGACGGCGGTGCATCATCATGCTATGCATGCAGTCGAATTTTTGCTGAGTCAGGAGGGCCCTGAGTCCACGCATGATTACATGGCGCTGTCACGCTGGGCCAAAGCGGAAAGAAACAATGAACTTGAACGCTTACTGGTAGGCGCAGAAGTGCGCCGGGTACTCAGCAAACAAAACAAGGAAGGTTTCAGCTAGCGCTCTGCATCCAGCGCAAGCCTTCCAGCGTGCCGGCTCTTGGCCGATACTCGCATCCTACCCAACCCTCATAGCCTAGCTCATCAAGCAAGGAAAACAACCAGGGGTAATTGAGTTCCCCTTCGTCAGGCTCATGACGGGCGGGCACGCTGGCAATTTGCACATGAGCGATATGCTGCTGGTGCTGACGGAAGGTGCTGGCTATATCACCCTCCATAATTTGCGCATGATAAAAATCCATCTGTACTTGCAGATTGGGCGCGCCGACTTGCTTTAGCAGGTGGTGGGCTTCGGACTGTAAATTCAGCAGATAGCCGGGCATATCCCGGGTATTGATGGGTTCGATCAGGAGCGTGATGCCATGCGGTGCCAGCTGAGCTGCGGCATAGCGCAGATTCGATGCCAGGGTCTGGAAACAGGTTTCTCTGTCCAGGCCTGCCGGCACCATACCGCTCATGGCATGTAAACGCTGGGTGCCGCAGGTCAGCGCATAGTCCAGCGCCAGCGCGACGCTGTCACGAAACTCGGCTTCTCTGCCGGGCAGTCCGGCCATGCCGCGCTCACCCCCGGCCCAGTCTCCGGGCGGCAGGTTGAATAAGACATTCTCCAGCCCGTGCTGCTTCAGCTCGCTGGCAATGGCATGTTTGTCATGCTCATATGGAAACAAAAACTCAACGCCCTTAAAACCAGCCTGTGCCGCTGCAGCAAAACGCTGCATGAAAGGCACTTCATTAAACATCATTGTTAAATTGGCGGCGTATTTAGGCATGAACGGGCTTTCTTTTGCATTCGGAACAGGCTTGTCATCATACAAGCATGCGCAGGCATCAATGATTGCGGCAACGTAATTTTGATTGACGCAAATTTTTGCCGCGTGCAACAATCTCTTTTTATCGGCATATCTCTGCGATGAATGAACCGCAGCGGCCCGCAAATCAGCGGTCGCGCATCACTATAACGAATGCGGCAATTCGTGAGCTCTCGCCAGACGTCTTAGCATGGCTTTCAAATTCTGAAAGTTATTCATCACGACCATGCGATCACGACCATGCGTCATGCAGCGCTCACAATGCGCCGTATAAGGATTTGATTACATATGAACGCCTATAGTTTTGGGTGGTCGCACATTGTGCGGCTGGGAATGGTACAGGCCGCACTCGCTGCAGTGATCGTATTGATGACATCGACGCTCAATCGCATCATGGTGGTCGAACTGACCTTGCCTGCGATTGTGCCCGGCATTCTGGTGGCGCTGCATTATCTGGTTCAGGTATCACGGCCACGTTTGGGCCATGGTTCTGATCAGGGTGCGCGGCGCACGCCCTGGATTATTGGTGGCATGACGATGCTTACGGCAGGCGCCCTGTGCGCGACACTCGCCACACTGTGGATGTCAAATTTTCCGGTTTGGGGTGTGCTGCTCTCAGGCGCTGGCTTTGTGATGATTGGTCTGGGTGGCGGCGCAGCCGGCACTTCACTCTTAGTGCTGCTGGCACGACGCGTGGAAGCAGAACAGCGCGTAGCCGCTGCGATAGTCGTGTGGCTAATGATGATCGCGGGATTCGCTTTCACTTCACGGATTGCTGATTCTTTGCTGGCGCCCTACTCTCCTACCCGGCTGATGGCCATGACGGTTGCGGTTTGCACGCTGGCGCTGATCATTACCCTGCTCTCACTGTTCAGGCTGGAAACTGATCCCGGCGATCCTGTCGACCAGATTGAAGACTCTCAAATCGCCACCTTCAGCACGGCGCTTTCTGAAGTATGGCAAGAGTCTCTGACACGTCATTTCACGCTGTTTATTTTTATTTCCATGCTGGCCTACAGCGCTCAGGATCTGATTCTGGAACCCTTTGCAGCGAATGTCTTTGGTTTTACGCCGGATGAATCGGCCAACCTCGCAGGTGTGCAGCATGGTGGTGTTCTGGTCGGGATGCTGCTGCTTGCCGTCGGCGCGCTGTTCGCGAATAAATTTGCCAAGGGCCGCATAGGATCGCTGCGCATGTGGTGTTTCGGCGGCTGTCTGGCGTCTGCCTTCATGCTGACCGGACTGGTGCTGGGTGCGCACATGGGCTCGCCCTGGCCACTCAAAACCAATCTGTTTCTCGTGGGTGCAGCGAATGGTGCGCTCTCGATTGCAGCTATTGGTCTGATGATGCGTCTGGTGACAGAAGGCCGCTCTGCACGTGAAGGCGTGCGTATGGGTCTGTGGGGAGCGGCCCAAGCGATTGCTTTCGGATTCGGCGGATTGCTGGGCGTGGCTGCCAGCGAGCTGGCGCACTGGCTGATTCCTTCTTCCGGTTTCGCCTATGGCATTGTGTTTGCCCTTGAAGCGGTACTGTTTGTGATCGCTGCGCTGCGGGTCTTGCGCATCGTGATACCTGCACAGCCACCGGCACACAACACGCAAGGTCTGGAGCAAGCTTCATTTTTATGAAAATGCTTGCTTAGGCCTCTGCCTTGCATTTTTCATTTCTGCCGACGACTCATTCAGCCTGATTTCTTGCCCCTGAAGCATCCGCATCAGGGGCGGGCTTATCGCCAGTCAAACTGCACCTGTTCACAGTAGCGAATGATCTGAGCTGGCCCTAGGGCGGAGCTCGTAATGTATTTTTTTCGACCAGCTGTCAGGCTGATGATTGCCTGTCTGGCGCTATGCTTGTCTGCTCTCAGCATGGCGCATGTGCAGACCATCGCTCTGAATGATCTGCCGTATCACGACACGCGCGCACTGGATCAATTGCTGGCTTTGAACGAACTGCGTTTCAAAGCCAGACTCGAGACGCAGTGGCCGCAAGTAGAAAACATACTGACGACCGCTCTCCCTCACAATACACGTATACGAGCCACATCGCCATTTTTTGACGATGTCAGCAATCGCTGCATGCGTACGCATGAAGTTGCCGCCTGTAGACTGTATTTTGATCTGATTGCGTTTCAGTTAAAAAAGAAACGGGCGAATGCCACTTCAGGTGCCTTGGCTATTCTGATGCGGCCCGAACAATTGCCCTGGAAAGACGCTGCTTTATTGGATGCCTTGCTGACGCTGGATCAATCCATGTTGCAGTCAGCACTGAGCACACATTGGACCTGGGTGCGCCATGTGATTCGTCACTATTTGCCAGATGAAGTGGACCTGCATCCCATGTCCAAAGTTTTTGCCAGTGTGCGGGACACTTGCCAGAGCACGCATACTGAAATTGCCTGCAGAATCCATCTCTCAGATATTGCTATGCTGATTAAAAATAAGCCTGCACAAGCCGGAACACGAATTCGCACACTGCAACAGATCCCTTACCGCAATCCCTTAGCTCTGGATCAATTGCTCGCTCTGGATGAGGCCGGCCTTAGAGCCCGACTGAGCAACTGGCCACATATGAATGCTCTGCTGAATCAATACATCAACGGGTCGGTGGTCATTGCAGGTGATGTGGATTTTGCACGCTCACGTCTTGATTGTCAGGCCTGGTTTCCGGGTGATTATTTCATGTGTCGTAATTACCTGAAGAATCTTGCGCAACTCATGCACAGCAAGCACAAATAAACCTGTTCATTTTTTGCGGCTGTATTTAGGGTACTGGTATTCAGCCTGAAATTTCAGTTTTAGCAGGTTCGATTAATCGGCCTCGGTGCTGCCATGCCTGTCAAAGCTGTGTAGTGCTTGCAAAACCGCTGTATATTTTTTTTGCAGCAGCACATCATGCTGTGGATCTTGCAGCGGCAATTGAACGGCGCCGACTAATTTCCCGCCCTGCCTTATCGGAAAATACCAGCCATCCAGGGACTCGTTCTGTCCAGTCAGCGGGCCAAAAGCCAGTCCCTGACGACAGACTATCCACATCACAGTTTTCTCCTCGAAGGAAGGTGTGCCGATATGGCGATGTTGCGGCGCCTCGGATCGTTCGTCGCTTTCTTTATCGACCAGCATCAGAGAAAAAGATCCCTGCGTTAGCTGAGCAAAAAATTCACATAAGGCATGCAAGGACAAGTGATCGCCCGCATGAAGTAAAGCGCTGAGCGCTTGATCGATCTCT
>CAIQLE010000154.1 GCA_903872555.1 uncultured bacterium | reverse complement strand
GCGGAAGGGCCGGTTCATGGCGCGAGGATTTGTGCCGGTTGGCATAGTTCGCATCCTCTTCTTGCAGGTGACCGCTGTCAGGCAGCAGCAGTCCGCACAAGGCAATCGTGGATGGCGTTGCGTAGACTGGTCCGCGAAAGCCCTGTCGTATCAAGAGCGGAATGGCGCCTGAATGATCGAGGTGAGCATGGGTCAGCACCACGGCATCAAGGCTGGCGGGATCAAAGGGCATGGCCTGCCAGTTCAGCTGCCGCAGATTTTTATAGCCCTGAAATAAGCCGCAATCCAGCAATATCTTCTGGCCCGCATGTTCGATAAGATATTTTGAGCCCGTGACCGTACCTGTACCACCGAGAAAGCTCAGCTTCATGTGGTGTCCTCTTGGAGTCGAATGTGCTTGCAGAATGTGTTTGCACTTAGCTGCGGGAAGTACGGTAGGAACAAACGCTTGCCTGATCCCTAAAATACCCTCATGTACTGGCTTTATGATGGAAGTAATTGTCAGTCAGCGTGATTCAGCGTATTGAATCCCTTACCTCCTGTCAAGATAAAGCCCTATGCACTCAACCAGCCAGGATGAACTGAAGAAAAACGGACTCGATTCAGTGACCGCCTCACAGCGGCTGCTTGAAGACGGTCCGAATGAACTCGGTCATTCGCAGCGCCGGACACTGGCAGCCATTGCTCTTGAAGTGGCCAGCGAACCGATGTTCCTACTCTTGCTGGCAGCAGGCTTGGTCTATTTTCTGATGGGTGATGGCGGTGAAGCGCTGATCTTACTGGGCTTTGTGTTCGTCATCATGGGCATGACGATTTTTCAGGAACGACGTACCGACAATGCCCTGAATGCCTTGCGTGATCTGTCCAGCCCGCGCGCACGGGTAGTGCGCGATGGACTTACAGTACGCATTGCTGGACATGCTGTGGTTCGTGACGATGTCTTCATACTGGCAGAGGGCGACCGTGTGCCGGCCGATGGCGTACTTCTGCAGGCGCATGAACTGGCGACGGATGAATCCATGCTGACGGGTGAATCACTGAGTGTCGCCAAAGCTCAGGGAGAATCGGTGTATGCGGGCACACTGGTGGTGCGCGGCCAGGGACTGGTGCTGGTTACCGCTACCGGGTCTCACACAGAAATGGGCCGCATCGGCCTGACGCTGGAAAAAATCACGCTGCAAACCTCGCCCCTGCGCGATGAAATGTCGCGACTGACGAAACGACTAGCCTTCATCGGTCTCTTGCTCTCACTGGCACTGACGGCCAGCTTCTGGGCACTGCGCGGTCACTTACCTGAAGCCATACTCGCAGGTATTGCACTGGCCATGTCTGTCCTGCCGCAGGAATTCCCCGTCATCATGATTATTTTCTTCGCGTTTGCAGCGCGCAGACTGGGACAATTTCAGGTGCTGACGCGTCGTCTGAGCGCCATAGAAACGCTGGGTGAAACCTCGGTGCTGTGCGTGGACAAAACCGGCACGCTGACAGAAAACCGTATGCAAGTCAGTGTCTTGTACGCCGGCGATCAGGAATTCAGCGTCACGCCAGAGACAGATCAAGCATCGTTACAGTTACAGTCACAGTTACAGTCACAGAAAAAGTCACAGAAGCAGCCACAAGCACTGTCAGCCGCTGCCCTTGAACTGCTCAGATATGCAGTGCTGGCAAGTGAAACTGAACCGCATGATCCTATGGAAATCGCGATCCATCAATTGGGTCAGACGCATCAGGCACACAACACAGGGGTAGATCCCGCATGGACGCTGGTGCGCGAATACGAGCTCTCACCACAGCTGCTGGCCATGAGCCATGTCTGGCGTTCTGAGGAACTGAGCAATGATGTGATTGCCAGCAAAGGCGCCCCCGAAGCAGTCGCGCAATTATGCAGGCTCTCAACCTCAGCCTATGAACGCGTCATCCAGCAGGCAGCGCAACTGGCAGAGCGTGGATTGCGTGTGCTAGGCGTAGCAAGTGCCACGCATGGTTCAGACTCCGCATGGCCAGACAGCCAGCAGGCGTTTAGCTATGAATGGCTGGGACTGATCGCACTCTCTGATCCCTTGCGCGCTGAAGTGCCGGCGGCCCTCGCGCAATTTCATCGTGCAGGCATACGTGTGATCATGATTACAGGCGACCATCCGCGAACAGCCAGAGCGATTGCAGCGCAGGCCGGCATCACCAGCG
>CAIQLE010000153.1 GCA_903872555.1 uncultured bacterium | reverse complement strand
GGTTATGCTTAAGTTATTCCGCGTTGCGCTTATGGCAGTGTATGTATTTGCTGGACTACAGACATCCGTTCAGGCTGAAGATTTTTTACCGCAAGAGCAGGCCTTTCGCTTCAGTGCCCTGGTGCGCGATGCATCAAGCATAGAAGTACGATTTCTGATCGCACAGGATTACTATCTCTATCGTGAGCGCTTTGCTTTTTCTGCAGAGGGCGCCACACTAGGCACAGCTGAGATCCCGAAGGGAAAAATCAAGTTCGATCCGAATTTTGAAAAAAATGTCGAAACCTATCATCATGAAGTTCGCATCCGCATTCCCTACACGGCGACTGGCCCATTCAGACTGAAAGTCAGCAGTCAGGGATGTTCAGAGCGGGGGCTCTGTTATCCGCCTATGGATTCATTTGCAAGTCTATCGCCTGTGATGTCTAGTCAGGTTGATGCGCCTGCGAATAAAACAGACTCAACAGAAGTCAGTTCAGGCTTGCAAAATCAAAGTACGCCAGCAGTATCAAGCTCAGTTGAGACTGCCGTAGATGAAAACTCAGAGTTGGGACGTATCGCTTCATCATTTGCCAGCGGCAGATTGTTAGTGATACTGCCTCTGTTTTTATTATTAGGACTGGGACTGTCGTTCACTCCATGCGTATTGCCGATGCTGCCTATCTTGTCTTTCATCATTGCCGGTGAAGGTGCACAAACCAGTCGTCAGCGTGGCTTCATACTCGCACTTGCCTATTCCATGGGTATGGCATTGGTCTATACGGCGCTCGGCGTTGCTGCGGGTTTGATCGGCGAAGGTTTGTCAGCTGCATTGCAGAGCCCGCCTGTACTCACGGTATTTGCGCTATTGATGGGCTTGCTGGCTTTATCCATGTTCGACATCTATCAGTTGCAGGTGCCGGGTTCGGTGCAGACTGTGCTGTCAAGTTGGTCTGAGCGTCAGCGCGGCGGCAAGCTCCTGGGTGTGTTTATCATGGGTGCTATCTCTGCGCTGATTGTTGGTCCCTGCGTGGCAGCACCACTGGCGGGAGCCTTGGTTTATATCAGTCAGACACGCAATGTATTCATCGGTGGCAGTGCCCTGTTTGCGATGGCGGTGGGCATGTCTCTACCCCTGCTCTTGCTCGGTCTTTCGGCGGGCGCCTTACTGCCACGCGCTGGTCTTTGGATGAAGGCCGTCAAACCATTCTTCGGTGTGATGATGCTGGCCATGGCGCTGTGGATGGTAGCCTCACTGATACCCGCCTGGCTGCTGATGCTGGGCTGGGGTCTGCTGGCGACAGGCTATGGCATTTTCTTGCTCAGATCTAAAGCCCTGGCCTGGAAAGGGCGATCTACAGGCGTGCTGTTTGCCATACTGGGTGCTCTTGAATTAGTGGGGTTGGCCAGTGGCGGGCGTGAAGCCTGGGCACCCCTGGCGCATCTGAATGGACATACGCAATCCAAGACAGCTTTTATGCGCATCAAGAGCCTTGCAGAACTAGAGGGCGCCATTGCCTCCGCCGGTGGTCGCAGCGTGATGCTGGATTTTTATGCAGACTGGTGTGTGTCCTGCTTAGAAATGGAAAAGCTGACTTTCACCGATGCGCATGTAAAAAGCGAGTTAGATCAGATGCTCTTACTGCAGGCTGATGTGACGGCAAACAATGCAGATGACAAGGCCTTGCTGAAGCGCTTCGGCCTGTTTGGTCCGCCGGGTATTATCTTTTTTGATCAGCAAGGGCAGGAAAAGCCGGTAGCGCGTGTCATCGGCTTCCAAAAGCCTGAGCTTTTCCTTCAGAACTTAAGGCGCGCACGCGCAGAATAAATTCTTTATCATTTCATGCTATTTGCAAAGAGCGAGATTGTCTTTGTCTATTGCATACACACTCGTTATATTGGCAACCTGTCCTTTTGTTAGATGGAGATAAAGATGGCATTACACCTTGGCGATACAGCACCTGATTTTGAACAAGACTCTTCGGTAGGCAAACTGAAATTCCATGAATGGGCCGGCGATTCCTGGGTCGTTCTGTTTTCTCATCCGGCTGATTTCACGCCCGTCTGCACAACTGAGCTCGGACTGACGGCCAAACTGAAACCAGAATTTGACAAGCGTCATGTGAAAGCAATCGCTTTATCGGTTGATCCTGCTGACAAGCACAAGGACTGGATCAAGGACATCGAAGAGACTCAGAAGACAGTGGTGGGCTTTCCCATCGTTGCTGATGCGGACAAAACCGTCTCTAAGCTCTACGATATGATTCACCCGAATCAGTCTGAGACGGCAACAGTGCGTTCACTGTTCATCATCGATCCCAAGAAAAAAATTCGTCTCATGATTACCTATCCTATGAGCACAGGACGTAATTTTGATGAAGTCTTGCGCGTGATCGATGCGTTGCAGCTAACTGATGGCTATTCCGTTGCAACGCCAGGTAACTGGCGCGATGGCGATGACGTCATCATTCCGCTGTCGGTGCAGGATGAGGCCATCATCAAACAGAAATATCCCAAGGGCTTTACGGCGCCCAAACCTTATCTGCGTATTACACCGCAACCAAATAAATAAGTTTCATCTCTTGGTCAGACGCCCGCAGTTGCGGGCGTTTGTTTTTGCGTAAAAATATTCAATCC
>CAIQLE010000152.1 GCA_903872555.1 uncultured bacterium | reverse complement strand
TCGATCTCAGATGTGCTTGTGCAAGCTGTTGCTCCGCTTCATGACGCGCGTTGATCCACGATGTTCAATTCTTCTTCTGCCGGCTTTACTCTGATCGAGTTGATGATCACCTTGGTTATTGCAGCTATTCTGGGTGCACTGGTTTTGCCTGTGTATCAGGATCATTTATTAAGAGCCAAAATTCCCGAAGCGACCAGCGGCCTGTCACTGACTGCCATGCGGCTTGAACAGTATTACCAGGATCATCGCACTTACGCGAATAACACAGCTTGCGGCATTGCGCCGCCGGCCGATCAGCATTTTCATTTCACTTGCTCCGTACCTCAAGATGGACAGTCATTTTTGCTGACGGCTACAGGTGTCTCGACAGACTCGACCAAAGCATTCACTTACACACTGGATCAGCAAAGCAATGCCAGCACGACTTCGCTGCCTGACGGTTGGGGCGATGTTCCTGCAGCTTGCTGGATAGTGAAAAGGAAAGGATCATGCTGAAGCCGTACAGAAGTAGCTTCCTTGCAGGCGTCTCACTGATAGAGATGTTGCTGACATTAAGCGTCAGCGCTGTCGTTCTTGCCATGGGTGCCCCGCTCATCACTGGCTGGCTGCGTGATCTTGAAATCCGTAGCAGCGCCAGTTCCTTATATGCCGCATTGCAAATGGCACGTGCCGAAGCTGTGTCGCGAAATGCCACCGTCAGGCTGCAATTAACGAATGCAAGTGGTCTGCCAGCCTGGGCCATACAGTGCGTCCATGTATCAGCTCAATGTCCGGCGAATATACGTCAAGAGACTGTCAGTCAGAGTTCATCAGCGCGCTGGGGTAGTGCCATAGCAACGGCCATGCCGCTTATCGGCAGCACCATTGTCGCCGGCAATGGCTTGCCTGCCGGAGTTAGTTTTACTGCCTTAGGTGCTGCGCCTGCGATTGCCAGTGGTGATGATATCGCCCGCATCGACATTACGAATGCAGTCAGTACGAGTGCACGTCGTCTCGTCGTCCTGATTGCAAGTCAGGGCATGATAAAACTCTGTGATCCACTGGCAGCGAATGATCATCCCGAGCATTGCAGTTAAAGCGCGGACACGGGGCAGCAGTTTGCTCGAGGGTCTGCTGGCCATCGTATTGTTTTCCATTGGGATGCTGGCGCTACTCATGTTGCTCTCTACCAGTCTGATTGAAAGCAGTAATGCACAGTACCGCAGTGATGCCAGCTTGCTGGCATCAGGCCTCATTGCGCAAATGTGGACTGGGGACAGAACCGTCGCGGGCTTGAAATCGCGATTCGCAGACATGCAGTCTGTGGAATACAAGCGCTGGTTGCAATCAGTGCAAACCAGCCTGCCGGGAATTACGTCCACATCGAATCAGCCTAGCATCGTCATCAGCGATGATCGTCAGGTGACAGTGACGCTACGATGGCAGCCGCCCTCAGAGAGCCGCTCACATCAGCTGCTGATCTATGCCAGCATCACAGACTGAATGACTATGTTCAGAACTCATAGTCAGCCATATGCAAGAGGCATTAGCCTGATCGACCTGATGGTCGGTCTGGCCATAGGTCTGCTGGCAACGCTGGTGATATTGAATGTGTCGGTATTGTTTGAATCGAGACGCAAGGCCACGGTGGGTGCGGCAGATGCACAAATCAGTGCTAATTACGCACTCGCTTTGCTGGAACGTGATCTTCGTATGGCCGGTGGCGGGCTGGGCCCACCCGATGCATTCGGTTGCATCATCCATCGTGTCGTAGGAAGTGCGACTGAAAAAACACTGGTGCTGTGGCCAGTCACTATTACTCATGGTGCCAATGGTGCACCTGACACACTCTTTGTGATGTCGAGTGCCAAGTCACAACTGAGTACGGCGGCGCGTCTGATCGCTCCCTATGCTGTAGGCAGCAATACATTAACACTGGATAGTACGCTTGAGATCAAGGCCGGTGATTTTTTGCTATTACAGGAAACCAGTCATCCTGATTGCCTGTTGCTGGAGACGACAGCCATTGCGACCGGCGGCTACACAGTACAGCACACGCCATTACCTGCAAGCGTACTGAGTGGTCAGAGTTTTGGTGCCGGCAGTGCCGTCATTAATCTCGGTGGCTTGCATCAGCAACGCTACAGCCTCGATGCAAGCCAGACATTGCAGAATGCTTATTACGACCGCATAAGCGATGCATGGCTGGGTTCATCATTAGCAGCAAACGTCGTCAATTTGCAGGCGCAATACGGCTTCGATGCACGTCCTGGAATCCAAACTCAGCCTATGGTTACCTTTTGGAGCGATGAGGTCATCGATGCCGATGCGAATGGTGTGGCAGGAAATATCGCAGACTGGCGGCGCTTGCTAGCTATACGATTTGCCATCGTCGTCCAACACGCACGGCGTAATGATGAAGGCTGCAATGCGAGTCAGCCTGTTTGGCTGGCGGGAAATCCAAGTACAGGTGTACTGGAGTCGACCAATATTGTTATCGATAGCCTGCCGGACTGGCGCTGCTATCGCTATCGTGTGCTGCAAACCGTAGTGCCCTTGCGCAATATGATCTGGAGCGATGCCTGATGCATAGGAGCAGCATGGGCGGAGGACTCCTGATCGCACTCGTGGTTTTGGTGCTGATGAGTATGACGGCCATGGCCTTGGTGCGTGCTGTCAGTACGGCTTCGCTGATTGCCGGAAATTTCGCATTCAGACAAGCGGCAGTTCTGGCCTCAGAAGCGGGCAGCGAAGCAGCGATTACCTGGTTGTCTGCGCGGATATCAACAGCCACGGTATTTACTGATCAGATGGATCACGGATATTACGCCAGCGTGCCGGACGGATTGGAATTGACTACGGGGGGCAATCAGAGCGGAACAGTCGTCATTGACTGGGACGATGATGAATGTTCGAACCGAACGGGTGTGCAGTGCCTTAAAGCTTCGCCTTCGCTGGGCGCAGATCCTGCCGGCAATGTGATTCGCTACACCATACATCGTTTATGCCGTACTGCGGGCAGTCCTGAAGATAGTGCCAATAGCTGTCTGATATATAAAAATGCACAGAGCGCCAGCAGCAAAAAAAGTCAGCTGAGTTATGGCGCATCCAAGCATTTCCAGTCAGATAGTCAGGTGTATTACCGCATCACGACCCGTGTGCGCGGTCCGCGCAATACCACCGTATTTACTCAGGCACTGGTGCATTACTGATGAACTTAAATTTTTAAAATCATGATTCTGCACCTGCCTGAAATTAAAAAATTCATCATAGGATTGTCTTTGATGTGTGCAGCGCATGTCGCATATGCATTAACGGATATTGCTCAGGCACCGATTAATTTTTTACTCTCTTCCCCAGTCAAACCCAACATCTATTTCATATTGGATGATTCGTCGAGCATGAACTGGAGTTATCTCGGTGATGAGGTCATGAACCAGCATTATGAAAATGCCATAGGTTATCGCAACAGTTTGTGCAATAAAATTTATTACGATCCTGCAGTTAAATATCCTGCCCCCGTAGATACAAATGGAAATGCCTATGCTGATCAAAATTTCAATGCAGCTTTGTATGACGGATTTCAGTCAAACTCATTGAAGATTGATTTGTCAAATAGCTTCATGCCTTGGCGCAATGCAACTACCCTGCCGCCTTTGCCACAAAATACAGCTGATACCACCTATGTATCTGATTGTTTTTCAGCTTTTGCAAGCTGTAACGTTGATGTGAACCCCGGCCTGCCAAATACGCCTGAAGCAGCCCATTATTTTGTTTACAGAGGGGATAAGCGCGATCATCTGGGCGACAACACCGCGGATGATCACTGTAAAGACAGTCAGTTTGATACGGGTACGGGCGGTATGAATCACTGGACTAAGGTCATTGTGGGTACAGCTTCAGGACCCAATGGCAAGGACGAAACCACCAATTTTGCTAATTGGTTCAGTTATTACCGTACCCGTATTTTGATGATGAAGACGGCGGTAGGAAGAGCCTTTCGTCAGCTGGATAATAATTATCGAGTCGGCTATTCAGCGATCAGTGAGCCCGGGGTCGATTCTACGCTTGCGGGCTTTCTGAAAATTTCTGACTTCGAAGGCAATCACAGAAATAATTTTTATCAAAAACTATATGCTGTTAAACCAGCTAGTAGTACACCTTTGCGCGGAGCGCTCTCTAAGGCAGGGCGACTTTATGCAGGAAAATTACTGACGGGAAGTGATGATCCTATCCAGTATTCATGTCAGCAAAATTACACTTTATTGTCTACCGATGGTTATTGGAATT
>CAIQLE010000151.1 GCA_903872555.1 uncultured bacterium | reverse complement strand
TTCGTGAAAGATCCGCATACGGTTGTCAAAGCCGGCCAGGTCGTTAAGGTGAAGGTGCTGGAAGTCGATGCCAAACGCAAACGTATCGCACTGACCATGCGGCTGAGTGACGCCGCTCCTGCCCCGGGTGAGGGCCGCGATGGCGCGCAGCGTGATCCTTCCGCCAGACCGGCCGCACGACGGGACGCTGGCAGTGCCAGAGACAGCGCATCACGCGTTCAGCGCGAGGCACCGGCTCCGGCGAATAGCGCTATGGCAGCGGCCTTTGCAAAACTGAAAGGCTAGGTCTGTGGAGGCCAACGGCAACCCTGCCGGCTTTTCCCTATAATGGCGTAATTATTCAAACCCGCAACCTGTTACAGAGGCTTTATGAGCGACGTTCAATCCTGGATTAAAGAGACCGTGACTGGTCACCCTGTGGTGCTGTTCATGAAGGGCACAGCACAATTCCCGCAGTGCGGCTTTTCCGGCCGTGCGATCGAACTGCTGAAATCGACTGGCGTTGAAGACCTGGTGACGGTCAATGTGCTGGAAGATGAAGAAGTCCGTCAGGGCATCAAAGAATATTCCAACTGGCCCACGATTCCCCAGCTGTACGTGAAGGGCGAATTCATAGGTGGTGCAGACATCCTGAATGAAATGCATGAGTCGGGCGAACTGCAAACCCTGCTCATGGGCTGATCTTCAGTGAAGCGCCTGATCCTTGCCATGACCGGTGCATCAGGCGCGCTGTATGGCGTGCGGTTGCTTGAGCAATTGCACAAAACCGAAGGTATTGAGACGCATCTGATGATCTCGGATGCAGCTGCCTTAAATCTGCATCATGAGCTTGATATCAAGCGCAAAGAGATAGAGTCACTGGCGAGTGTGGTTCACAGCGTGCGCGACATTGGCGCCTGCGTCGCCAGCGGCTCTTTCGAGTCTGATGGCATGGTCGTAGCTCCGTGTTCCATGAAGACGCTGGCCGCTGTGGCACATGGCATGTGCGACAACCTGATCACACGCGCAGCCGATGTCATGCTCAAGGAAAGACGCAAACTGATACTGATGGTGCGTGAGACCCCTTTCAATCTGGCTCATTTGCGCAATATGACGGCCGTGACTGAAATGGGCGGCATCATCTTCCCACCCCTACCCGCGTTGTATCAGCGCCCCCAATCGATAGAAGAGATGGTTGATCACACCGTCGGTCGCGTGCTTGCCATGCTCTCGGTTGAACAACAGCTCGCGCCGCAATGGCAGGGACTCAAGCCCGGCAAGCAGGATTAAACGCTGCCGCCTGCTGCTTTAGTCATCAAATATCAGGTTCTGCCCGGATCAGCCGGATGGTCTTCCGCTTCCTTTTTTGCCCGCATGCCATTCACCATGCGCTCCAGCGCCTGGTTATAACCATCCATGGAAAATTTGCTGGTCTTGAACTGACCGCCGCTGAGCGGGAAGGCAAAACCCACTGAAGGTGTTTTTGCCAAGGCCTGATTCAATGCAGGGGATTCGTTAAACCAGTACAGCATGACATCACCATTCGCACTGGCCATGGGTTCGCAGATGGCATCAAAGGACAAGGCACCGACGTCCGTCGTGATCATCAGCGGATAGTTAGCGCCTGCTTCACAATCCATATCGTTGGCGAAATAATAACGACAACTGCCTTTTGCACACAGCATGCCAAACATCGCCATACCATTCTCATGCGTTGTCGCTTCGCCCATACCATCAAGAAATTGGGAAGACCAGTCGCCATGTTCAAGACGATCATCTGCAGCCACAGGCAATGAACATAGCGTCAGCAAAGACAAAATAAAGAAGGCGCGCCGCATGAAGCTCTCCAAAAAATACATTTTTACTGACTCTAACATGCAGAAAAAAAACGGGCTCAGTCCACATCCAGACTGACTGCTCCCAGATTGTCGATCTCGATACGCACCCTATCGCCCGCAGCCAGCCATTGGGTTTCAACCAAACTGCCCAGCAGGATGAATTCACCCGATTTCAAGCCGGGCAAACCATATTCAGCCTGAGCATTCGCCAGCCATGCCAGTGCATTCAGCGGATGTCCCATGACCATGGCGCCTCTGCCAGCGGCGACCTCAACACCATTGATGTAAGTACGCCCCTGAAGCTCAGCCAGATCAAGTGCATGCCAGTGCTGCACCGGGTGGCCCAGTACACAACCGGCATTGAAAAAATCATCGGCCACCAGTGTTGGCACACCCAGCGCATGAAAATCACGATATCTATTGTCAACCAGCTCTATTGCCGCCATCACCTCACCCACGGAAGAAGCGACACTCTCTCTCGTGTAGGGCAAGCTTGACGCCGGTAAATCCTGCGCCAGGCGAACGGCAATCTCGCATTCCATACCGATCTTTACAAAACCATGGCGCGGCACATTGCCATGTTCATGCATCACAGTCTTATCAAAAATACGGCCCGCACAGGGATGATTAATATTCACGAAGGCCTGCATGACGGGTGTCGTACAGCCTATTTTGTGGCCCGCCACTTGCCCCAGTCCCGCCTCGGTCAACAAGTCATTCAGCTTTTTCTGAATGACATAGCCATCAGTAACGCTCAGAGGCGACAAACCATCAGCCAAAGTCTCTATGGGAGTCAGGGACAACCTTTGCCTGAGTAATTCGCTGGCCGCGCTGAGGGTTTTTGCATTCATGCTAGGTCTCCACTCGCTTGTTGTTTTTCTTTCACTGCCCTACTGTTTGAAGTCTAGCAAACTACTCAGCAAGCCATGCTGGCTCATGTGTATCGCACTGCAGCATTCAAACACTTTTCATTCAATTGGTTTTAATCAATAGACTCTGTGGTTTTCATGCTTTACTAATAAGAAATGCACCTTATTTTCAAGGTTATAATCCGCCGTTTTCAAGCATTTCGATAAACAAAAAATCTCGGAGATATGAACATGGACTCCCTCATCAAACAAGCCGGCTGGATAGCCTTGGCGCTCGTGGGTGCGTTTGCACTCGGCACCGTGGCACTCGCTCGCGGCGAAACGATCAATGCACTGTGGATCGTGGTTGCTGCGGTCGCGGTTTACATGATCGCTTACCGCTATTACGCACGCTTCATCGCTAACAGCGTCATGCAACTGGACGGCACTCGTGCCACGCCCGCTGTGCGTCTGAATGACGGACTGGATTATGTGCCGACGAATAAGCATGTTTTATTCGGCCACCATTTCGCAGCCATCGCTGGCGCCGGCCCACTGGTCGGCCCGGTACTGGCGGCACAAATGGGTTATCTGCCAGGCATGATGTGGATACTGGCCGGCGTGGTTCTGGCGGGCGCAGTCCAGGATTTTATGATTCTGTTTGTATCCACCCGTCGTGATGGCCGCTCGCTCGGCGATCTGATCAAATCAGAACTCGGTATCGTGCCCGGCGTGATTGCCCTGTTTGGCACATTCATGATCATGACCATCCTGCTCGCAGTGCTGGCACTGATCGTCGTGAAGGCTTTGGCTGACAGCCCCTGGGGTACCTTCACCGTCGCCGCTACCATACCTATCGCAATCTTCATGGGTGTGTATGGCCGGTATATTCGTCCGGGCCGTATCGGTGAAATTTCGCTGATTGGTTTCGTCCTGCTCATGGCCTCGATCGTGTTTGGCGGACATGTGGCCGCTGATCCGGTCTGGGGACCTGCATTTACTTTCACCGGCAAACAGCTGACCTGGATGCTGCTAGCCTACGGCGTCGTGGCTTCTGTGCTGCCTGTGTGGCTGCTGCTGGCACCTCGCGATTATTTATCGACTTTCCTCAAGATAGGCGCCATCGTCTGTCTGGCTCTGGGAATTCTGGTTGTCGCGCCTGAACTGAAAATGCCTGCGATCACCAAATTCATCGATGGCACAGGTCCGGTCTGGGCTGGCTCTCTGTTCCCTTTCCTGTTCATCACCATTGCCTGCGGCTCGGTCTCGGGCTTTCACTCACTGATTTCATCCGGCACGACACCCAAGCTGCTGGAGAATGAATTGCATGCGCCTTACATCGGTTATGGCGGCATGCTGATGGAATCCTTTGTCGCCATCATGGCGCTGGTGGCCGCTTCTATCATTGAACCCGGTGTTTATTTTGCGATGAACAGCCCGGCAGCACTGATAGGGACGACACCTGAAACTGCAGCGGCTGCCATCAGTCAGTGGGGCTTCATGATCACTCCGGAAATGCTGCAGCAGACCGCGGCCAATGTCGGTGAAGCCACCATCATTTCGCGTGCCGGTGGCGCACCGACCCTGGCGGTCGGCATGGCGCAAATTTTCTCTTCCGTCATTGGCGGTCAGACCATGATGGCCTTCTGGTATCACTTCGCCATTCTGTTTGAAGCGCTGTTTATCCTGACTGCCGTCGATGCCGGCACCCGCGTGGGCCGTTTCATGCTGCAAGATTTAATCGGCACGCTGGTGCCTTCGTTCAGGCAGGTACCAAGTCTGGTGTCTAGCATCATTGCGACACTCTTATGCGTGAGCGCCTGGGGTTATTTCCTGTATCAGGGCGTGGTTGACCCGCTCGGTGGCATTAATACTCTGTGGCCTTTGTTTGGTATTTCTAACCAGATGCTGGCCGCCGTGGCATTGATTCTTGCGACCGTAGTTCTGTTCAAGCTCAAGCGCGAGAAATTTGCCTGGGTGACCATGCTGCCTACCTCCTGGTTATTGATCTGCACCCTGACCGCTGGCTATCAGAAGCTTTTCCACGAAAATCCAAAAATCGGTTTTCTCGCCCACGCCGCAAAATTCAGGAACGCGGCGGCTGAAGGTCAGGTGCTGGCTCCGGCAAAAACCGCACTGCAGATGCAGCAGATCGTCATGAATGATTACATCGATGCGACTCTGGCTGCGATCTTCATGGCGGTGGTTCTGTCCATACTGTTCTTTGGAGTGCGCGCCTGCCTGCAGGCCCTGCGTGAACAAAAGCCGACCACGACTGAAGCAGAAATCGTGACTTTGAGCACGGTCAGCGCATAATCGGCCTTTACAGACGGAGCACTAATCATGTTGGGTGAACTCGGAAAATTCGGTGCTTATCTCGGGCAAACCGCCAGGTTGATGGTGGGTTTGCCTGATTACGATAATTATCTGAATCATATGCAGCTGAACCATCCTGACCAGCCTGCGATGAGCTATGAAGCCTTCTTCCGTGAACGGCAGGATGCCCGTTACGGTGGCAATGGCCGCATCGCCAGGTGCTGCTAGGCACTTGAAAGCAAAAAGCCCACGCTGACGCGTGGGCTTTTTTAATTGGTGCCGGCTGCAGGACTCGAACCCGCTACCCCATGATTACAAATCAAGTGCTCTACCTGATGAGCTAAGCCGGCAATTTTGAACGACGAATTATACGTTATTTACTTCAATTATTTGATGCGGGTTAATGTCGGTCTGCCACCGGGCTTGGGCGGCTCGGGATCACTGCCCTCTTGATCCGTTTTGGCATGGCCCGATATGTCCTGTTCCTGACTAGGCACGGCAGACAATGCTGGCGTACCCTTCACAGGGCCGGATTTGGATTCGCTCAAACCCTGCCGCTTTTTACGCTCGGCATCGCTTAAGGACTTCACTTCGAAGCTCATGCCCTGACCATTTTCACGGGCATAAATGGCGCTCACATTATTCACAGGCACTTCAATTTCGCGCGAGACACCGCCAAATCGCGCCTTGAATTGAACGTACTCATTATCAATTTTCAAATTGCCCGTGGCATCGAAGCTGATATTCAGGACGATTTCACCATTTTTGACGAACTCCATGGGAACACGGGTCGTCGCATCCACAACAACAACTATGTACGGGGTGTACCCGTTATCGGTACACCACTCGTACAGAGCTCGCAGTAAATACGGTTTGGTGGAAGTATCAGCCATCAGTCAGACAGAATTAAGTTGGCTTAGCGACGCATCACTTTTTCTGAAGGTGTCAGCGCTTCGATATAGGCAGGACGCGAGAAGATGCGTTCTGCATATTTCATCAGCGGCGCTGCCGTCTTGGACAGTTCTACGCCATAGTGATCCAGACGCCAGAGCAAAGGTGCAATGGCCACATCCAGCATGGAAAATTCTTCGCCCAGCATGTATTTATTTTTCAGGAACAGTGGCGCCAGCGTTGTCAGGCGGTCACGAATTTCTGTACGTGCTTTTTCATGACTTTTTTCTGCCGAACGGGATTTCTCGTTCTCCAGCGTGTGGACATGAATGAAGAGTTCTTTTTCGAAATTGAACAACATCAAACGCGCACGTGCACGCATCAGCGGATCAGCCGGCATCAGTTGCGGATGAGGAAAGCGCTCATCAATATATTCATTGATGATATTCGACTCATACAACACCAGTTCACGCTCAACCAGAATCGGCACCTGACCATAAGGATTCATGGTCGAAATATCTTCTGGCTTATTGAAGAGGTCTACATCGCGAATCTCGAAGTCCATGCCTTTTTCAAACAGGACCAGACGGCAGCGTTGCGAGAAGGGGCAGGTCGTGCCCGAGTAGAGAACCATCATGTTTGCAGTTCCTTGAAACAAAGAGGGTGAGACGGCGACCGCCTCACCCTTCGTACGAATATCTGCGTATCAGTTCCGGCGCAATTCAAAACCTGTACAGCATTCTGATTTACGACAGTACCGAAAGCAGGGCTACTTATTTAACTTCTCTCCAGAACGAGGCATTCAGACGCCAGGTCAGAAGAACGAGCAGCGCCATGAAGAGCAGAACCCAGACGCCGATTCTCTGACGCTTGGCTTTGACTGGTTCACTCATCCATTCCATGAAGCCCACCAGATCTGCCACAGCGACGTCGTATTCCTGCGCGCTCAGCTTGCCCGGCTTGATTTGTTCAAAGCCGGCAAACTTGTGTACCGACTTAGACTCATCATGCGGGTCTTTGACTTCTTCAAATTTCGCTTTGCGCACACCTTGCAGTTCCCACAGCACATGCGGCATGCCGACATTAGGAAACACCAGGTTATTCCAGCCGGTCGCGCGAGCATCATCTTTATAATAAGTACGCAGATAGGTGTAGACCCAGTCTGCGCCCGAACCTTCACCCGATGATTTGGCACGAACAATGACAGACAAGTCAGGAGGCGCAGCACCAAACCAGGCCTTGGCATCAGCCGGGCTGAGGCTGACTTTCATCAGCTCACCGACCTTGTCAGCGCTGAACAAAAGATTCTCGCGAACCTGATCATCCGACAGACCGATATCGCGCAAACGGTTGTAGCGCAGCAGTGAAGCGGAGTGACAATTCAGGCAATAGTTAACGAACAGTCGCGCACCGTTTTGCATTGCGGACAGATCATTGCTGCGATCCGGCGCATGATCCAGCGGGTAGGTGCCTTCAGATGCCAGTACCAGTGCCGGCACCAGCGCCAGCATCGCCATCAGTTGTTTTAGCAGTTTCATTCTTATTTTCCTTTGCGGCTCAGTGCGGCTTGAAGGTCACGCGATTTGGCACCGGCTTGAATTCACCCATCGTGCTCCACCATGGCATGAGCATGAAGAAACCAAAGAAGATGAAGGTGCAGATCTGCGCCACCAGCGTACGGCCTGCCGTAGGCGCCTGAACGCCCAGATAGCCCAGAATCAGGAAAGTGATACCGAACACAATGTAGACCAGCTTGTGCCAGTCAGGACGGTAACGTATCGATTTCGCCGGCGACAGATCCAGCCATGGCATGCCAGCCAGAATCAGCACGGACAAGCCCATCAGCACCACGCCCCAGAATTTGGCATCAAGTACCAGCATGCCCAGCACTGCGACAGCGGCGATCGCGATGGTGGCGTTCTTGATCATTTTCGACAGATTGGTCTTGTAGACGATCAGGGCTGCATAGCCGATCACGCCGACGATCAGTGCCGTCATGAATTGCGAGGTGGTTGCACGCAATATCGAATAGAAAGGCGTGAAGTACCAGACCGGTGCGATATGCGGTGGCGTCTTCAGTGAATCAGCCGGAATGAAGTTGTTGTACTCGAGGAAGTAGCCACCAAACTCAGGTGCAAAGAAAATCACCGCACTGAAAATCGTCAGGAACACAGCCACACCAAAAATATCTTTGGTGGTGTAGTAAGGGTGGGAAGGAATCGCATCCACACCATGACCATCAGGACCGAGATTGTCTTTGACTTCAATGCCATCCGGATTGTTGGAGCCCACTTCATGCAGCGCGATCAGGTGAGCAACCACCAGACCCAGCAGCACCAGCGGTATCGCAATCACGTGGAAAGCAAAGAAGCGGTTCAGGGTGGCATCAGACACCACATAGTCACCGCGTATCCAGAGCGAGAGATCAGGACCAATGAAAGGGATCGCGCCAAACAGATTGACGATCACCTGAGCGCCCCAATAGGACATCTGGCCCCATGGCAGAAGGTAACCGAAGAAGGCTTCACCCATCAGGCACAGGAAGATGGCAACGCCGAACAACCAGATCAGTTCACGTGGCTTGCGGTAGGAACCGTATAGCAAGGCGCGTGTCATGTGCAGGTAGACCACAATGAAGAAGGCCGAAGCGCCGGTCGAGTGCATATAGCGCACCAGCCAGCCCCAAGGCACTTCGCGCATGATGTATTCCACCGATGCGAAAGCGAGGTTGGCATCTGGCTTGTAGTTCATCACCAGAAAAATACCGGTGACGATCTGTATCACCAGCACCAGCGCAGCGAGTGAACCGAAGAGATAAAAAATATTGAAGTTCTTGGGCGCGTAGTACTTGCCCCACTGATCATTCCACAGCTTGGTTAGTGGAAAACGGTCATCCACCCAGCCCAGCGCTTTTTGCGCCAGTGGTGCGTCTGCAGGAAATTGTTTTTCGTGGAATGCCATGATTAAGCCTCGCCTTTCTCGTCTTTACCGACCACGATACGGGTATCGCTCAGGTACATGTGGCGTGGCACCTCCAGATTGTCGGGCGCGGGTTTGTTCTTGAACACACGACCAGCCAGATCAAAGGTAGAGCCATGGCAAGGACACAGGAAACCACCCTGCCAGTCATCCGGCAGAGAAGGCTGTGCACCTTTGGTAAATTTCGTGCTGGGTGAGCAGCCGAGGTGGGAACAGATACCGACCGCCACCAGAATCTCAGGCTTGATAGAGCGCGTTTCATTGCGCGCGTATTCAGGGGTGAGTTCATTCGGATTGCGCTCAGACTTGGGATCAGCCACCTGAACATCAGTCTGCTTCAGGGAAGCCACCATCTCTGGCGTACGCTTCATGACCCAAACGGGCTTGCCGCGCCATTCCACGGTTTTCATTTCGCCTGGCTTGAGGTCGGCAATGTCGACCTCAACCGGCGCACCGGCAGCTTTCGCACGCTCGGATGGCTCGAATGTTGAAACAAACGCGCCGGCCGCAGCCAGACCCGCCACACCGCCTGCTGCACAGGTTGCAACCAACAGACCACGTCGGCTTGCGTCGACCTGATTTTCGTCACTCATGACAACCCCAATCAATGAAATTGCAAATTTTTTCGGAACTTCTAGCAACCGTACATTATAGCGACGAGGGAAGTCTTTGGAAACCGCAAGACAGTGCTTGAATGACAAAAAAACAGGGGGGGGTGCAAGACTTACTCACGCGACGTATATTTTTTGATAAGTAAATTGTCGGGAACGCGAGGTTTCAGATTGGTTTACTGGCTCAATCGCCGCCGCCAGGCCAGTGCATCCACAGAAAGTAAGCCTCTGCGCTGAGCTTCGACAATAGCCTCGGTGCGCGAATGCACAGCAAGCTTCCTGTAAATATGTTTGACATGAGTTTGTACCGTTCCCACTGAAAGTCCCATGGCCTTGGCCACCTTGGAATAGGTGCCGCCACGCGAAATCCATAAAAGGATGGCGGATTCTGTTCGTGTCAGCAGGGATGCATGATCGTCCAGCTCTAAAGAATCATCCTTCACATATCTGCGCATGCGCGCCAGCACCTTGCGCGCAATCATAGGGCTGATCGGTGAGCCTCCGGAACGCAATTCGAGTATCGAACGCAAGATATTCTGGTGTCCGGATTCCTTCAGCACATAGCCGGATGCACCCGCCTCTATGCAAGCGAGTATTTGCTCTTCATCACTAGACATGGTGATGACCATAATGTCTGCGTTGGGCAATAATCGACGACAACTACGTATCACCGCCAATCCGGAACCATCCGTCAAACCC
The DNA here is from genome assembly GCA_903872555.1 of uncultured bacterium. Classification (GTDB taxonomy): domain Bacteria; phylum Pseudomonadota; class Gammaproteobacteria; order Burkholderiales; family Burkholderiaceae_D; genus Pernthalerella. The sequence goes on along the minus strand of CAIQLE010000151.1, from coordinate 675 downwards.
AGATCGGTCAGTAATAAATCAATCGGCTTATTCGCCATCCAGTGCTGTGCTTCGGCAATCGTCCCAAAGGCTGCACTCAGCTCAAGCGAGGGCTCGAGCGCAATGGCATTACATAGTAATCGGCGTGTAACCACATCATCCTCAACGACCATGATGCGGCAAGGATGAGATGAAATGAGGGGCAACATGATGAGACCTTGATCGTATTAGCAAACGATGTCTCGGTACACATTTTCCGCACTTAGTTCCCGTCACTTTTGATATGGATACAAAACGATCAAAAAATAAAAATCAAAACATCAACAAACCACACCTGATGTATCCGAGTAAAAATTACACCGGATTAGGTATGTCAATAAATTCGTGCCGAATGCCGAACTTATGTGAAAGATAATCGCCCAGAGCTTGCACGCCATAGCGCTCGCTTGCATGATGACCACAGGCGATATAGGGCACACCACTCTCTCTGGACAAATGCACTGTCTGTTCCGATATCTCTCCACTCAGATACACACTGGCACCTGCAGTAATCGCATCTTCTAATGCATTTTGTGCGGCGCCCGTGCACCAGGCCACCAAATCAATAGCCTGCCCGGGATCACCGATCACCATGGGCTCACGACCCAGCACGCGTTCCACAACAATGGCCAGCTCGGCAACTGTCTTTGCGCTCGA
>CAIQLE010000150.1 GCA_903872555.1 uncultured bacterium | reverse complement strand
TGAAGCAAACTGGGAATCCTCAGGATGTTAATCGCTGCTCTGCTGCTTGCGCTGATTCTTGAAAGCGCCATGGCCCAGGCTGGCATAGTAAATATCATCCACCAGTGGGGCATAAATTGCACTGGCCACCGCTTTACCTTTCGAGACAAAGGCGACAGATACGGAGAAGAAGGGAATGTGATGTACATAATTCACCGTGCCATCCAGCGCATCGACCACCCAGTAATCTTCGGCATCGGCCGCACCGGTATAGCCGCGTTCTTCTGACAAGATAGTGATGCCGGCATCATGCGCCTGCAGAACGGCAAGCGCCTGTTCTTCAGCTGCCTGATCGGCTTCGCTGTAAATATCGCGGAAGGATTCTTTGGCCGTGGTGCGCAACTGCTCATCGTAGCGTGTCTGCAGCTCGGTGCCAGCTTTCATGGCCGCCTTGATGGCGACTTCGAGTAAGCGTGTTTGCTTCATTTTTTCAGCCTTTCGATACGGCTCACAATCTGATCCCAGTGTTCTGTCAGGAGCATGAACAGGGCTTCGCTGTCACGCAGCTTGAAAATCGTGCGCAGAAATTCTGCGGGATCAAGGCTGCGGCGTAAAACTTGTATGTGGGCATCCGGATCATCATCCCGCTCAAAATAAAAGGCTGCCATGATGCCGACCAGAATATGCTGCGGCACGATGCCGACCGACAGACATAATTGTGCAGCACCGATCAGGCGATCTTTATGGCCTAATTTGCGGAAGGGCTCACGCGCCACACGGGCAATCGGATCGCATAGCAGGGTATTGCGGAAGCGCGCCAGTTCTTTGTCGCGGTAATACTGAATAAAATCAGCATCAATTTTATGCCGCAGTTTGAGCATGGTGGCCATTTCATCCATGGCGCCTTCAACAATGCTTGCGATTTCCGGATGTTCCATCGCATTATGCAGATAGGTGCCGCCGATCAGGCTGCCCAGATACGCGGCGATGCAATGCGGGGTATTGTGGACATACAGCTTGGCTGCCCACTGCTTCGCCATTTCTTCCTGATCAATATAAGTACAGTCAGCCGGCAGCTGCGAAACACGTTCGTCAATAAAGCACTGGCCGGCTTCGGTAATGATGCTCAGAGGATCTTGCGACAGCAGATCGGCACGGGCGGTGCTGGAAGAAATGACATCAGGAATAGCAAACACCACATTCTCATTACCTGTCCACAGACGCATCTGTTCGGGCAGGCTGGCATCATTCTCGCAGCAGATCACAGGCAGATGTGTGCCTGTCAGGGTGTCGCGTAAAGACAGAAAATTTCTGGGGCCGACCGCGGTGACGATGGCATCCATATCGTTCAGTACGGCGCGTTCTTCACCCGGCGCATAGCAATGTTGTACGTCCACGCGCAGCGGCGTGTAGCCAGCATCACCGGTTTTGAAACTGACAAAACTGCGGTGCTGATTTAACAGAGCGCGCAGTTCGGAGTTGGACTCGACGTAATAGTAGTCATAAGTCTCAGGGCCAAATACCCAGGGCACATAGCCGCGGCCTATAGCACCTGCACCATAAATCAATAATTTTTTTCGTGACATCTCTCAGGCCTCTGCCATATCTATCTGCAGCGTGCGTTCCACATCCGCCATAACGGATTCAGCTGCCTGCAGGTCTTCAGCGCTGGCAATGATAAAGCATACGCGTTTGGTGCAATCGGTATAGGCCTGCACCTGATCGCCTTCAGCCGCGCGCATGATGATTTTTTCTACGCCCGGTAGGGCGCGTGCCTGATCAAGATTGCGGATAGCCGCAATCCGTCCGGGCTGCGGCCACAGACTGCGGCTGATGCCGGTCTTGCCTACGGTGTCTTGCAAAAGTGATGCAGGAAAGGGCTGACCCAGTGCTGTCAGAATGGCAGCGCGCATGATGTTTTTGCCGGTTGCAGCGGGCACCAGATACTGACAATCAAACCCGCCAGAAAGACGCACCGTCATTTCTATGATGCGCGGGCCTTCGCTGGTCAGGATGAAATCATATTTCGCTGCACCGATGGTGA
>CAIQLE010000149.1 GCA_903872555.1 uncultured bacterium | reverse complement strand
GAATTGAAATTCGCGTGCGCGCAGCAAGGCCAGAGCGCGCGGAATATTCGGCTCTTCCATAAAGCCGTAGCGCACCAGCACCGTATGAAAGTTATGCGCGAGATGCTTGATTTCGACACGCTGCGCATCTTCAATATAGGGCACGCTGTCGACCTGGGTGCGCATCAGCAAAATGCGCTCATGCAGCACCTTGTTATGCTTCAGGTTATGAAGCAGCGCCATAGGCACGATCTCATGCAGGGGCACCATGAAGATACCGGTGCCGGGCACACGACGCGTCGATTCGGTATTCAGGTTGGCGAGAAATTCATCCAGCATCACGGCATTGCGCCAGCGTGCCGCCAGCAAACGGTCACGACCGCGTATCCAAGCCAGCATCATCATCAAGGCGATACAGGCAACCGCAACAGGCAGCCATCCGCCTTCAAAGAATTTGAACAGGTTCGCACCCAGAAAGACGATATCGATGATGAACAGTCCGGCGAAAAGCGGCACAAAAATCGCTTTATTCCAGCCGCGTATGGCCATCATGACGTAAGCCGCCAGCAAAGTATCAATCGCCATGGCGCCCGTGACAGAAATTCCATAAGCCGAGGCCAGATTTTCAGAGCTGCGGAAGGCCAGCACCAGCACCACCACCCCCAGGAACAGCATGATGTTGATCTTCGATACATACACCTGACCGATTTCATCGGCCGAGGTATGACGCACGCGCAGACGCGGTATATAGCCCAGTTGCACCGCCTGATTCGCGATCGAGAATGCGCCAGATATCACGGCTTGCGAAGCGATGATGGTGGCCATGAAGGCCAGTCCCAGCAAGGGCACCAATGCCCATGAAGGTGCCAGACGATAGAAAGGATTATCAAGTGCTGCAGGATCGCGGATCAGCAGCGCACCCTGACCAAAGTAATTCAGCAAGAGCGCAGGAAAAACAATGTAAAGCCATGCGCGTTGTATCGGTGCGCGACCAAAGTGACCCATATCGGCATACAGCGCCTCGCCACCGGTAACGGACAACACGACGGCACCGAGTATGCCTATCGCCACTGCCTGATGTTCAAACAGGAAGCGCACTGCAATCAGGGGATTGAGAGCTTCCAGCACCGCAGGATTTTGCAGCACTTCAGCTGCACCGAGCAGACCGAGGGCAATGAACCAGACCAGCATGATAGGACCAAACACCACACCGACTTTGCCGGTGCCGAAACGTTCGACAGCAAACAGTGCAGAAATCAGGCACAGCGAAATAGGTATAACCCAGCTGTCTAATGAAGGGGCGATAATTTTCAGACCTTCGACTGCACTCAGCACCGAGATGGCCGGCGTGATCATGCTGTCACCCAAAAATAATGCAGCACCCACAGCTCCTGCCACAATCGCAACCCAGCGCGCTTTGGATTGTGGACCCAGCTGTTTTTGCACCAGTGCCGTCAATGCAAAGACACCGCCTTCTCCGTGATTATCAGCACGCATAATGATCATCACGTATTTCAGTGTGACGACGATCATCAGCGCCCAGGTAATCATCGACAGAATGCCTAGTACAGCGGGTTGCAGCTGCGATGCTTCTGCACCGCCTGAAGCTTCCACCGCAACTTTCAATGCATACAAGGGAGAGGTACCGATATCACCGAAGACGACGCCGATGGCGCCAAGTACTAAGAGAGCAATATTTTTATGCGGATGTTCGTGATGATGTGCAGACATTCGATTTTCTGGCTTTATATAAAATTATTTTTATGCCAACACTAATCGAGTGCAAGCATGCGACTGTGCGACTATGCCTGCGATTGCTGACTCATTTCTGACAAAAATTCTGACAAAAAAATGCCCGCGGCATGCGCGGGCAAATGCCTGAAGCTTCTTTATCGAAGCACAGGGAGGAGACAATCAGTAAGCGTGTCTAAAGGTCTGCTTGGTAGGACGCAGAGAAGCACGAAAATCTTTGCCGACTTCAGTCGGTGGCACCCACCCATGACGACGCCAGAGTTCTTGCACGTTATCAGTAGAATAACGATTCGGACGTACCTCGACACCTAATGCTGATTTGGTAACGCCGATGATTTGTTGAGCCTGCTCGACCATGTAACACCTCCTGTCGCAAATTCGTTGTGAATGACACAATCATTGCAAAGGACGTGCCAGCAGAATTGTCGGTAAATCGACTACATGGCATTTTGAAAACTCGGAGGGTGATCTGAACGGCTGAAGAAAAAGCAGCTATCCAGCTGAAAGGGCTATTCAGTCATGCGAACTGAAAACACCAGCGCACAGTTGATGGCATAAAAAAGTCACGGCCTTACCTGATCCTGCTTCAGGGTCTGCTCACAGATTCATCGCAGGCTTCACGCATCGCACGTGTCGCCACATCCTCCAGCCAGCCAAGATCGACAGACTGATGTGCCTCGCACAGGAACCAGGGCTCGCGTGAATCGGGCTCCAGCATCACGCCATAGTCAATCAGTTTCCAGGCAAAGGCCCGGTACAGTTCACTGTTGGTGATGCGCCAGTCGCGATAATTGGTCGGCACATCGGGCGTGAAATGTATGCCCAGCATCGCTGCAGGGCCGGCGAAGGCATACTCAATGCCTGCCGCCGTAAAGACGCGACCGAGCAGCTCGCGTATCTGAGCGCCCACCTTGTCTGCAGTCTGCAGTGCGTCGGTGTCGGACAAAATTTTCAGCGTCGCATGCGCCGCAGAGAGTGCGACCAGATTGGCCGTATAGGTGCCGCCATGCACCACACCACCCGCATGCGAGCCCACCACATCCATCACCTCGGCACGCCCGCCAAAGGCGGCCACAGGATAACCATTGCCTATGGCCTTGGCATACGTCGTTAAGTCAGCATGTATGCCATACAGCGCTTGTGCGCCACCTTTGGCGACGCGAAAACCGGTCTTGACTTCATCAATGATGAGCATGGTGCCGTACTGCGTGCACAGATCACGCAGCCTTTGCAGCCATTGCTGCGTGGCCGAGATGCTGCCGGCATTACCGATGATGGGTTCGAGCACTACGCAGGCCAGTGTCTCGCCTTGGGTGGCGAACAGATGCTCCAGCATGGCATGATCATTCAGGACAATCAGGTCCAGCAGTTCACGCGCACGCTGTGGTATGCCGGCACCGAAAGGAATCACCGAAGGCGGCACACTGCCCTGAGGGTCCCAGTGTTCAATATCTGACTTCCACATCATTTCGTCGTACAGGCCGTGAAATCCACCTTCGACGGTCACGACGCGATCGCGTCCGGTGTAGCCACGCGCAGTGCGCACTGCACCCATGACAGCTTCGGTGCCTGAATTGGCGAAACGCATTTTTTCTATGTTGGGGCACATAGACTTGATCAGCCTGACGACTTCCGTATCGAGTTCAGTGGCAAAACCTGAGAGCGTACCGCGCTGAGTGATTTGTTCGATGACGGCTGCATCCACGCGCTCATCACGATAGCCCAGAATGATGGGTCCGTAGCCGAGACGGAAATCAACATACTCTTTACCATCACAGTCCGTCAGCCTGCAGCCTTTGGCACTCGCCACAAAGACGGTTCTGTCGTCTCCCCAGTAGCGGTAATTTTCAGCCACGCCCTGTGGCATGTGCTGATGGGCTTCGGCCATTAACAGGCTTTGTCTGTGCTTGCTCATGAATCGGCTGGTGCTTGGCTAGTGGTTGAATTGTTAGAGTATTCTCGTATTACGCTTTTATGCCATGCGGCGGGCGCAGCAACAGGCCCACTTTTTCTTCCAGCATTTTGACGACATGCAGCTCTGCGGCAGACTCGCCATACTTTGCCATTGCCTGTTCAAACAAAGTCTGTGCATGACTTCCCATCGGCAGGGTATAACCCTGTGTGCGGGCGATATCGTTGATCAGGCCCAGATCTTTGCAGCACAGCGCCAGTGAAAAGCTCGGATCATAGTGGCCGGCAAAAATCGAAGGTACATCATGTTCTGCTACCCAGCTGTTACCTGCACTGGATTTGATGGCTTCCCACACCGTATCAAGCGGAATGCCGGCTTTGGCACCCAGCATCAGGCCTTCACCGATGGCGGCCGCGCTGACGAACCAGAGCAGATTGGTCAGCAGTTTGATGGTGGCGCCATTGCCCGGCGCGCCCACATGAAAGATTTTTTCACCAATCACATTGAACAAGGGCTGGTGTTTTTTGAAGACGGCTTCTGCGCCGCCGACAAAAATGGACAACTTGCCCGCTGCAGCCGCATCAATCGCATTCGTGACAGGCGCTTCCAGAAAATCAATGCCACGCTCTGCAGCGACATCGACCAGTTCACGTACCAGATCGACTGCGCTGGTGGAAGTATCGATGATAGTCGTTGCGCTGCGCATGGCAGCAATCAGACCGCCCTCACCCAGCATGACTTCGCGCACTTGCTTAGGTCCCGGCAAAGAGACCAGAGCGATATCTGCCTGCGCTGCGCCTTGCTCCAGACTGTCAGCCCAGTGCGCGCCCAGAGCCAGCAGATTCTCGGCCTTGCTGCGGTCAAGATCATGCACCGTCAGCGCATAACCGGCACGGATCAGATTGGCCGCCATGGGATTGCCCATGTTGCCCACACCAATAAAAAACAGACGCGGAAGACTCATGATTTGCGGAATTCTATG
>CAIQLE010000148.1 GCA_903872555.1 uncultured bacterium | reverse complement strand
TCTGAAACTTCTGAAACTTCTGAAACTTCTGAAACTTCTGAAACTTCTGAAACTTCTGAAACTTCTGAAACTTCTGAAGTCTCTGAAACTTCAGTCAGGATGATTAAAGTTCGGTTTGCGTTTTTCCAGAAAGGCAGAGAAAGCTTCTTTCGCGTCAGGCGCATTCAGCATATGCGTGAAATGCTGCATTTCCTGTTGCATGGATGCAGTGATGGATGCCTGCAGCTCAGACTTCATCAGCTGCTTGGTTACACGCAGTGATTCTGCAGGCAATGCAGCCAGTTTGGCGGCCTGTTTCAGAACAAGAGGCTGCAATTCTTGCGCACTCACGACCTGATTCACCAGACCCATTTGCTGCGCCTCTGCTGCAGTAAAAGCTTCGCCCAACAAGAGCTTCTCAGCGGCACGCTGATAACCTGCCACACGCGGCAACAAAAGACTGGAAGCAAATTCCGGACATAAGCCTAACTGAGAAAATGGCATGGCAAAGCGCGCCGTATCGCTGGCATACACCAGATCACAATGCATCAGTAGTGTTGTGCCTATGCCTATGGCCAGTCCCGGCACACTGGCAATCACGGGCTTACTGGCATCACGCAGATGCGCCATGAATTGCGCCACCGGACTGTCACTGCCTTGGGGTGGATTTTTCAGAAAATCTTCCAGATCATTACCGGCGGTGAAAACCCCGCCTTCTCCGGTAATGATGATGGCGCGTACCGCAGCATCACTGGCAGCCTGCAGCATGCCATCGGCCAGCGCCTGATACATGGCAGATGTAATTGCATTCTTTTTTTCAGGGCGATTGAATGCAAGTGTCGCAATGCCCTGATGGATGTTGAAATCAACTGACATGCTTATACCCTTTCAAAAATACCGGCAGCGCCCATGCCGGTGCCCACGCACATAGTCACCATGCCGTATTTCAGATTGCGTCTGCGCAGGCCATGTATCACGGTGGCAGCGCGTATCGCACCGGTGGCGCCCAGAGGATGACCCAGCGCTATGGCACCACCCAAAGGATTCACCCTGGCCGGATCCAGTCCCAGATCCTGACGCACTGCCAGCGCCTGTGCTGCAAAGGCTTCATTCAGCTCTATCCAGTCCATCTGATCCAGCGTCAGACCGGCGGCACGCAAAGCAGCAGGTATCGCTTCTTTTGGACCTATGCCCATGATTTCTGGAGGCACACCGCGCACTGCAAAGGAAACAAAGCGCGCCAGTGGCACCAGATTAAATTGCTTCAGAATTTTTTCACTCACCAGGATCAGTGCACCCGCGCCATCCGAGGTTTGCGAGCTATTCCCCGCAGTGACTGAACCTTTGGCAGCAAAGGCAGGTTTCAGTTTACCGAGGGCTTCCATGGTGGTTTCAGCGCGTACGCCTTCATCATCGGTCACGGTATGTGTGCGCAACTCAATCTGGCCGGTCGCGAGATTCGGAAATTTTTCTGTCACTGTGAAAGGCGTGATCTCAGCGGCACGCTCTCCACTTTGCTGTGCTGCCAGTGCACGCTGATGCGACTCAAGCGCAAATTCATCCTGTGCCAGACGACTGATTTTCCATTGCTGCGCCACTTTTTCCGCAGTCAGACCCATGCCATAGGCCATGCCTATATTCTCGTCACGGAAAATGCCCATATTCATAGATGGGTGATAGCCCATCATTGGCACCATGGACATGGATTCCACGCCGGCTGCAATCATCACATCCGATTCACCGGTGCGTATGCGGTCAGCCGCCATGGCAACCGCCGTAATACCCGATGCGCAATAACGATTCACCGTCACACCACCCACGCTCTTAGGCAAGCCTGCCAGCAGTACGGCCATGCGGGCCAGATTCAATCCCTGTTCAGCTTCAGGAAAAGCACAGCCAACGATGGCATCTTCGATGGTGCCGGGATCAAGATTCGGCACTTGCGCCAGTGCCGCCTGCAGCGCATGCACCAGCAAATCATCCGGGCGCACATTGCGGAACACACCTCTGGGCGCTTTACCTATCGGGGTACGGATGGCAGCGACAACATAGGCATCCTGTAATTGTTTGCTCATTGTTTGATTCCTTTCTATGGCGGGCCTGATCTTCAGCTTTAATTTCAGCCCTGCCGCACCTGCGATTATTTTGAGGATGAATTAATTCCGTACCGGTTTACCGGTCTGCAGCATGCCCATGATGCGTTCCTGCGTCTTGGGATGGGAGAGCAGACTCATGAAACCCTGACGCTCTTTATCCAACAACCATTGCTCACTGACCCGGCTGCCGGGATCGAGATCACCGCCGCAGACGATATCGGCAATCATGCTTGCGATATGTTCATCATGCGCCGAGATAAATCCGCCATCGCGCATATTGATCAGTTGCGCCCTGATGGTGGCTATGCCATAGCGACCCGTAACAGGAATCAGTGTAGGCAGCGGCGGCCGGTAAGCCTCTTCCGCCATCGCCAGTGCCTGTGTTTTTGCCACATGCAGCAATTCATGCGGATGCAGCACAATCACATCACCCTTGGAGAGATAACCCATTTTCTTTGCTTCCAGCGCCGACTTCGACACAGCCGCAGTTGCTGCCTGAGTAAAACGATTTTTCAGGAACTGGAGAATGTCATTGCCCTTGGCCTCGCGTGAGGAACGCAGTGCAATTTCTTTCAGGCCGCCGCCGGCAGGCAAGAGGCCGATGCCGACTTCAACCAAACCGATATACGACTCAAGCAAAGCTACGCGCCGGCTGGCATGCATCAGCAGTTCGCAACCACCGCCCAAAGCCAGTCCTGCAACGGCAGCCACCACCGGCACATTGGCATATTTCACACGCATCTGAGCGCGCTGGAAATTCGCCACCACCGGCTCAATGGCTTTCACGCCGCCGCTCATGAACAAAGGCAGCATGGCTTGCAAGTCGGCACCGGCAGAGAATGCGCCGCCTTCTGCAGAGTCCGACTGCCAGATCACGAGCGCACGGAAATGCTGTTCGGCTTCAGTGACGGCACGCTCCAGACCGGCGATCACATCCGGGCCCATCACATGCATCTTGGTCTTGAAAGAAATGATCAGCACACCATCGTTCTGATGCCATAACCTGACCGCAGCATCTTCATGCACGGTGACGCCGGCAGTGGCGCCATGCGACTCGCTGTCGCCGGTCAGGACGGCGCGGAAAGGCTGGCGGCCATACACAGGCAGGGCCGAGCGCGGCACCGCCATTTTTTTCGAGGCTGACCATGAGCCGGACGCATCATGCACGCCGTCACGGCCATCAAACACCCAGTCAGGCAGAGGCGCTGAAGACATCGCATGACCGGCATCAATATCTTCCTTGACCCACGTGGCTACCTGCTTCCACCCGGCGGCTTGCCACAGCTCGAAGGGACCCTGCTTCCAGCCAAAGCCCCAGCGCAAGGCAAAGTCCAGCTCGCGCGCATTGTCAGCGATGGACTCCAGATGCACCGCCACATAGTGGAAAGCATCGCGCAGTATCGCCCACAGAAATTGCGCCTGTGGATGGCTTGATTCACGCAAAGCCTTCATGCGCTTCGCAGCATCTTTTTCTTTCAGTATGCGTACGATCAGATCATCTGCCTTGGCAGCAGCAGCAACATAATCATTGCTGGCCAGATCAAAGCGCAAAATATCTTTACCTGCTTTTTTATAAAAACCCGCGCCACTCTTCTGGCCTAGCTTGCCATCAGCAATCAGCTTCTCCAGCACCGCCGGATTTTTATACAGCGGATGGAAAGGATCGTTCGGCAATTTATCTTGCATGGTATGGATCACATGACCGAGCGTGTCCAGACCCACCACATCGGCGGTACGGAAAGTGCCCGATTTTGCTCTCCCCAGCTTCGCGCCTGTCAGGTCATCTACCAGCTCATACGACAAGCCAAATTTTTCGGCCTCATGCATGGTCGCCAGCATGCCGAAAATACCGACACGGTTGGCAATGAAATTCGGGGTATCGATGGCGCGCACCACGCCTTTGCCCAGTGTCGTGACAAGGAAAGTTTCCAGTCTGTCGAGTATGGCCGGCTCTGTTGCCACTGTCGGTATCAGCTCCACCAGATGCATATAGCGCGGCGGGTTAAAAAAATGCACGCCGCAGAAACGACTACGCATTTCCGCATTCAGACCTTGCGACAATTCGGTAATGGAGAGGCCTGAGGTGTTCGTCGCGAAGATGGCATGCGGCGCAATATGGGCCGCAATTTTTTCGTACAGCGCATGCTTCCAGTCCATGCGCTCTGCAATCGCCTCTATCAGCAAATCTGCTTCACCCAGTCGCGCCAGATCATCTTCAAAATTCGCCACTTCAATCAAAGCGGCCTGCTCAGCATCGGCCAGTGGCGCAGGATTTAGTTTTTTGAGCTGATCGAGTGCGCGCTGCACCAGCGCATTGCGCGGCTGATCAGGCTTGCCCGGCAAATCAAACAGGATGACAGGTACACGTGCATTGATGCAGTGGGCAGCAATTTGCGCGCCCATTACGCCGGCACCCAGAACAGCGACTTTTTTAAAGATGAAATTGCTCATTGATTCCTCAAATTTTTGTGGCACAGAGATAAGCTGCGGCGTGAAGCATGTTGCATATTGCTTGCTATTTTCTTCACGCTGCCTGATGTATCAAGGCCATTAAAACAATGCTTCTTCCATTTTCATCAGATTGTCCGAACCGGAACGTGCCTGACGTATCAGCATCGCGGTCTCTGGCAGCAGACGACTAAAATAAAAGCGTGCGACCGCCAGCTTGGCTTTATAAAAATCATCGCCACTACTTTCCTTAGCCAGAGCGATCTTGGCCATGCGCGCAAAGAAATAAGCAAACACCAGATGACCGGCACAGCGCAGATAAGGCACGGCAGCGGCGCCGACTTCATCACGGTTCATGAAGGCTTTCATGCCTATCTCCATCGTCAGCTTGGTCAGCTTGTCGCCCATGTCTGCCAGCGGTGTGACGAACTCGGACATGGCTTCATCCGTGCCATTCTCTTCGACAAAGCTTTTGATTTTTTCACCGAATTTACGCAGCTTGGCGCCATTGTCCATCAGCACCTTGCGTCCTAGCAGGTCGAGTGACTGTATGGTGTTGGTGCCTTCATAAATCATATTGATACGTGCATCGCGCACATATTGCTCCATGCCCCATTCAGCAATATAGCCATGGCCGCCATAGACTTGCATCGCCTCGGAAGTGGCTATCCATGCATTGTCGGTCAGGAAGGCTTTCACTATCGGCGTGAGCAGTGCCACTTCATCGGCAGCTTCTTTGCGCAGCTCTTCATCCGGATGATTCAGTTCGCGATCAATCATCAGCGCCACATAGGAGGTAAATGCACGGCCACCTTCTGCATAGGCACGCGCTGTCAACAGCATACGGCGCACATCAGGGTGAACCAGAATCGGATCGGCAGGTTTATCTGCGGCTTTGGTTCCGGTCAGGCTGCGTCCCTGTCCACGTTCACGCGCATAGGCAATCGCATTTTGATAGGCGACCTCTGTCAGACCGAGTGACTGCATGCCGACGCCGAGCCGAGCGGCATTCATCATCACAAACATGGCATTCAGTCCGCGATGCGGTTCGCCGATGATCCAGCCGGTCGCCTCATCCAGATTGATCTGACAAGTGGCGTTGCCATGGATGCCCATCTTGTGTTCTATCGCACCACAAAAAATTGTATTGCGCTGACCCGGCTGAGCATTCGCATCAGGAATAAATTTCGGCACTACAAACAAAGAAATACCCTTGGTGCCTGCAGGCGCATCGGGCAGACGGGCCAGCACCAGATGCACGATATTGGCGGCCAGATCATGTTCACCCGCCGAGATGAATATCTTGCTGCCACTCAGTTTGTAGCTGCCGTCAGCCTGAGGCACGGCCTTGGTTTTCAACAGACCCAGATCAGTGCCGCAATGGGATTCGGTCAGACACATGGTGCCGGTCCATTCGCCGGAGACCAGCTTGGGCAGATACAGTGAGCGCTGCTCGGGCGTGCCGTGTGCATGCAGACATTCATATGCACCGTGCGACAGACCGGGATACATAGTCCAGGCCTGATTGGCTGAATTCATCATTTCATAAAATGAATTATTCAAAACCAGTGGCAGACCCTGTCCACCGAATTCAGGATCGCAAGACAGTGAAGGCCAGCCTGCGGCCACATATTGTTGATAGGCTGCTTTATAGCCCTTGGGTGCAGTCACGCTGTGCGTCGCCGCATCAAAATGACAGCCTTCCTGATCGCCGCTTTGATTCAGAGGAAACAATATCTCGGCTGTAAATTTGCCACCTTCTTCCAGCACCTGATTGATGGTGTCAGCATCCAGATCGGCATGTGGCGGCAATTCAGCCAGAGCGGTTTCGACGTCAAGTAATTCATGCAGCACAAATTGCATGTCGCGCAAAGGGGCCTTATAAGCTGGCATGAGAGTCTCCTGTGTAATCTGGGTAGGTTAAATTAAGTCGATGTTTTTGGATGGCTATGCGTTTGCTCAGAACGCGCACTGGCAATCAGTCTTTCAAAACCGGCGTGGGCACGCTGCACACAATCCGGGCTGCGTATGAAGCGCGCATCATGATGCAAGGCCAGCACCAGTCCATACATTTCAAATACCAGTTGTTGCGCATCGGTAGGTGCCGGCAAGTGTTGCTCTTCTATGGCCTGCAGGGCAGCACGCTGTAAAGCCAGCTGCCAGGTACGGACCATGCCCACCAGATGATCCCGTATCGGGCCGGGCCGGTCATCATATTCAACCGCGCCGCTGATGTAGATACAGCCGGAAGCGATTTCCTGGCTGACCCGTTCGACCCAGCGCGCAAACAGGCTTTGCAGGCGCGGCAAGCCGCGCGGCGCGCGCAGGCTGGGATAGAAAACGGCTTGTTCGAACTGATGGTTGTAGAGTTTCAGGACATCGATCTGCAAATCTTCGCGCGATCCGAAATGGGCGAAGACCCCGGATTTGCTCATGCCCATGCGATCAGCCAGCACGCCTATGGTCAGGCCTTCCAGTCCTTCACGACTCGCCAGCTCTAGGGCTGTTTCAAGAATGCTGGCGCGGGTCTGCTCACCTTTGCGCAGCGGTTTCTGTATCGTTTCGGACATGCGGAGACTCCGGGGTAAAAATAGAACGAGCGTCCTATTATGCACTGAAACCACGGAAAAGCTGCTGAAACTAAGTACTTAGTACATTTTAAAATGGGTCAGGACGACAGCATCAGCCGCGCGAGCGGTCCAGTACTCGGCGGTCACGTTTGGTGGGGCGGCCGCGCAAGGTATCGGCCGGCTCCACAAAGAGTTTGCGCTGCTCGGCCTGCTGCTCTCTGGCTTGTATGCTCTCTGCCGACTCGGCATACAGTTGCTGTGCGACGCTTGCCGGCCCGCGCTTGTCAGACAGATCCAGCACGCGCACCTGCCATACGACACTGCCATTGTCGATATCCAGCAGTTCACCCACTTGCAGATGACGCGAAGGTTTGCAGCGCTCAGTGTTGAGTTTCACACGGCCGCGCTCTATGGCCTCAGTGGCCAGCGAACGCGTCTTGAAAAAGCGCGCCGCCCACAGCCATTTATCGATTCTTACGCTCTCATCCATGCTCATTTTGTATAACGCCCTGCCGTCATCGCACCCAGGACGAGTCGATATAACCAATAAGAAAAACGGTTCCAGATACGGCGCGGCCAGCTCAGATGCGACACATCTTCCGCGGTCACCATCACGCCCTCAGCGACACCCTGAAAAACCATATCACCTAAGGTAGCGGCGAACGCAGCATCACGCACGATGATATTGGCCTCGTGATTGACGAACAAGGACAGGCCATCAAAATTACTCGAGCCCAGTGTCACCCATTCATCATCAATCACAGCCACTTTGCCATGCAGTTGCGTATGCCGGTATTCCACCACCTTGACGCCGGCACGCAGCAGACGCGGATAAAAAGACTGCGCGACAGCATCTTGCATGGCAAATTGTCCGACACCTATCAGTAAGCTGACATCGACGCCACGCTCAGCCGCATGAATCAGAGCCTTGCGCAATTTGCGTCCGGGGGCGAAATAAGGGGTGACCAGCAAGGCACTTTGATGCGCGCGCCCCAGCGCATGCAGCAAGGACCGCTGTATCGCATGACGATTACGTAAATTATCGCGCACCACCAGCACCGCTTCGGCCACCTGTAC
>CAIQLE010000147.1 GCA_903872555.1 uncultured bacterium | reverse complement strand
CGCCGGCGTATACGACGGATTGGGATGGGGTGCCGGTGGTGTAAGGAATATAAAACAAGGGCCGCTATATGCGGCCCTTGCTGTTTTAATCTGCCTTAGGACAGGGCCCACTCAAGGACACCGTCATGGTCGGCGGATAATCAAAGCCGGCACCGCTGCTGGCATCAACTGCATAGCCAATTAAGCCTCCTGCAAGTAGATTGCCCCAGACGCCGCCATTGCTCTTCGACTGAAATTTACCTGAAGCCACGGCCTGCTCTTTTTTGCAATCGACGGCCAGATCACCATAGGCTTTCTGGATCATGACGGAGCCAGGTGTCTGTACATACCAGGTGCCCTTGTCATTCATCAGCGTGCAGCTTGCTCCCATGACCGGCGCACCTTCGCAAACGGAGGTAATCGAAACAGGCTGATTTTTACTGCCTGTGATGGAGGCACAGCCTGTGAGCATAAAGAAGGAAATCGCCAGACCGAGCATGACTGCCCGGCGGATAAATGCAAATGTCGTCATCACCAATGTCTCCTGAGTAAAAGAACCGTCACTGTAGGAGTGAGCCTGGCTCAGGGGATGATCCTGAAGTTGAGATTCAGGAATGAATCAGTGGATTTAAGCAGATTGACATTGGTGTGTATGGTGTGTAATGTAGCCGAATGACTAGCAAAGAACTGATTCATCTGTTGAAACACGATGGCTGGATACTTCGGGGCTCTAAAGGCTCACATCATGTTTTTGTACATGCATCAAAGGCTGGACATATCACCGTTCCACATCCTAAAAAAGACCTAGGCACTGGCTTAGTCCAGAAGATCCTGAAACAGGCTGGCTTGAAATGAGGACAACCCAATGAAATATCCTATTGCAATTGAACCAGGCGACGAGACCACGGCCTGGAGTGTCGTTGTGCCGGATCTGCCCGGATGTTTTTCCGCGGCAGATTCAGGTATTGACGAGGCTATCGATCAAGCCAAGGCCGCTATTGAACTGTGGATTGAAACAGCTTTGGATACTGGCATGGATGTGCCTAAGCCCAGTAGCATCGCACTCTTGCAAAAGAAGCGCGAATTCAGGGGGTGGATATGGGCGATTGCTGAAATTGACCCTGCGCTACTGTCAGACGAGATTGAGCGCGTCAACATCACCCTCCCAAAGCGAGTGCTTGCCAGACTCGACGCCAAAGCAAAGCAATCCGGTGAAACTCGGTCTGGCTATATTGCTCAT
The DNA here is from genome assembly GCA_903872555.1 of uncultured bacterium. GTDB lineage: Bacteria > Pseudomonadota > Gammaproteobacteria > Burkholderiales > Burkholderiaceae_D > Pernthalerella. The sequence goes on along the minus strand of CAIQLE010000147.1, from coordinate 3,552 downwards.
CTTGCGATACAGGCATAGCAAAAGCTGAGAACTGCCTAATTAAAAAGCATGATGCCTGTCGAGACCATGCTTTCAGCACGGATCATCCTAACCCCAATTGCGAGTGCATCGACTTTATGCGCGGGCTTGCGAGAACAACGCTGGCATAGACTGACAATGCATCATCCCGGCGGCGCTCTCGGGTGTCGCATCCAGCCAGCCAGTGAACTGATCCGGCCTTAATATGAGGGGCGTGCGTTTCTCATCTTCGGGCTTATGAAACTGCCTCATGACGGGATGCTCATCTGCATTCACAGTCAGCATGGTGAAGGAGGGTATCTCCAAACCTGACACCGGATCCGTCCATCGATCCCACAGACCTGCGATGGCCAAGGGTTCGCCAGAAGCCAGAGCGATTTGCCAGCGCACCGCGCGGCCCGACTCGTAATTGGGCTCGTAAAAGTTATCTGCCAACACCAGGCCATACTGACGCTGGCGCCAGGGAGTTCGGAAGCTGGGCTTGCTGGCAACGGTCTCGCTACGGGCGTTGTAGGTGTGACGACCGATCTTGTCATCCTTGGACCAGAACGGGATAAGACCGAAACGTGCCAGCCCACAGGCGACACGACCTGAGTGCCGACCTTTGACGATGATCGGGGCGGCATAGCCGGGATAGGCCTCTGCCGGGTACTCATCAGGCAGGTCGACACCGAAATGGGTTTTAGTCCATTCGCTGTTGCGGGTGGGGGTGAAGTTGGTGCACATGGGCTGATCGTGAAACGGCGGATGGACAGAATATAACTTACTGTCAGACAGACAGTTTGATCTCAGCCCCCTGAAGCTGAGCAAACCTTTCATGCGAAAAATGTGGCTGACTGAGTTTTTCAAACAAGCTATTCAGATCCATCTTGTCGGGCAGGGTACGTCGCAAGGCGAGGATGAGTGATCGCGATAACGCCAGCTCCATACGGTCTGAATAAGAATATGCCTTTCGTTTTTTAAGCTGATCTCTATAGATCCTCAGCAGCTGGGTTTGCCCGGATAAGTGCTGAGTAAATTTTTCAGCAGCAAAACGAATAGCGGAAGAGGCGCTGGTGTTGTCAGGGCCTTCCAGCTGACCAATGCTGATGCTGACCTGATTTGCTGCGGCGGGATAATCAATGTGTGTCTGCAGTGTCGCTAAACGAAGATGATCAAGCCCAGTGATAGACCAGATCTGGCAAGAGCCTATGCGACAGTCGCTGGCATAGCTTGCCACGCAATTGCTCATGGCCTGACCTTCAGCGGCCAATGCTGCCGGTGTTTCCAGTGGATGGAATACATAAGATTCAAACGCTATGGGCTCAGTCAATAAGGTAGGCCAAAGCTCTCCCCGTAACAATTGATTATCCTCTGCATAGAATGCTTCCACTTCCCGAAAGGCCTGACCCCATGACTGTGACCACCGTATCACTTGTTTCAATCCGAGCAGTGTGATGATCTGCCCTATCGCCGATGTGGCTTTGATGTCTGCAATGGAATGCACCATATGCGGCGCAAAGATCATTCGTATGATCGAGGTAAAGGCATACAAAAACTGTTGAATGGCATGCTGTTGCAGTTGCCAGTCGGTTTCCATCACAAGCTGATGTGATTGCCTGGACGAGAGACAATCGACCAGGAGCGATTGTCCCAGGGGAGTGTTGATCGGCTGCCTGATAAATTGAGTGATCTTATTGCTTAAGTCATTAAATTCCTGCCATGCAGATGCTGACTGGGGAATTTTATCCAGAGGGATATGGGATAAAAGTGGGATCAGACATTCAGGCGTGTTGAGGGGGGACTGCAGCATAGAAATATGCTGGCGCCCTAATTTTCGAATGACTCCTGGTGCGACATCAAATTGCTTTGCCAGCGCTTCCGTCAGTGGCAGTCCCTGATCGATGGTTTTTTTGATGCCATCATAGCGTTCACTTGAGAGTAGATCGGCTAAAAACGGATAGGCCTTGATGGCCTGCGTTCGGTAGGTGCGGTGGCTACCTCCATCTGCCCAGAGCAAATTGTAGAGTTGAATCGTCAGCATATTCGAATGGCTCAGGCAATGCAGGATGTCAGGATCAAGTGCCGACTTGAATTCACTCAGGCCTTGATCGAACAAGGCCGTGCCAAGGCGATAGACTTCCGTTCGTATTGCTTCAAGCCCGGTGTGATCGTGCGTCTGTGAGACGATGTCGATCACATCCTGATTCAGACAGGATTGCAGATGCCAGCGTGAATGATCAAGAAAATTCCCCTGTATGAAACTCAGATCAAAATGATATTCAATGAAGGGCAAGGCCTTGGCTGCGGATCGTTCATCCTTCAGATCAAAGCCATCAATGGCATCAGATAGTCTGTACAAGTAATCTGCCTGAGGTGGCTGTTTGGCCTTGTATTCAAACCAGACAATTTTTCCTGTGGCAGTTTTTAACAAGACCTGAAAAAGTGTCAGGGCATTTCTTTGTGGCCTTGCCGGGGCTTTGTTGGGGAAGCAAAAGCTGCGAAGGCCGTTGTTATCTGAGGCCGCTTCTGCATCAAGGCGTGCTTGCGGTCTGATGGTATCGAGGGTGTTCATAGGCCTTATTGAAATTCCTCGCTTTGCTGCAAAGCTTCCTTAATCTGCTTTTCATCCATACGCATCTTGGTACGCATCACGACGCTGTTAAATAACAGCAGCATCACCAGAAATACCCAGGCCATACGTTGCCCCGTCCATTTAGCTAAGAGGGCAGAAGCCGACAGAATGCTGCCAATGAAAAAAACAAATCCGAAAATAATCATGGCGCTGGATTGGCACGTTGTTTGGAGGTGATGAAATACGTCCCCAGATCATTTTCACGATAACGTACATAGCCTTCGTAACAATCCACACAGCCCCAGGTTTTATGCATGCGCCTGAAGCGCCAGGCGGGCTCACGCTTGTCGAGACTTTCTTTGAATACTACCCAGACTTTATGTAAATGACCAAAGGGGACGGCGGGTACTGCCATCATCGGATCGATAATCATGGCGCCTGCTTCGATCTCTTCAATCGAGACAGTGCCGAGCAAATCTTTTTCTTCAACCCTGAAAACAGCATCTGCGTCTTCAGCCTCTCTTTTTTTCTGGGCCAGGTGATCGCGTAATAACCAGGCATACAGCAAGGGCCAGCAAGTCACCATAAACAAAGATCCAAAGAACGGCACGACTACATGATGCAGTAATTTATAACTCAGCTTATGACGGTCAGGATCCATGGCGGCGAGTCGTTCGCCGAGTGATTGCCGGTCTTTCAAAGGACGTGGTTTGAATAAAGTTTTTCCTGCATAAAAAATCAGAATGGCAGCGCCTATGGCGAGATAGCCAAACAGGATGCGCATCATTGACGAGCTCATGCATCACCCTTTTTCGGAAAAATTGTCATGCCACCAATCTGATAGCCATCAGGCCCTTCAGGGTTTTCAGCGGTACCGTTATGAACGATGCGCTCTTCCATCACAACGCCGTTCTCTATGCTTATGCAGATATCCCGTTCATAGGTGCTCTCATAACCGCTGTGTACATATTCGAGCAATT
>CAIQLE010000146.1 GCA_903872555.1 uncultured bacterium | reverse complement strand
GATCACGCCGCGTGGACAGCACCTGACCAAATTTTACAAAAATAGGACCGAGTTCTTCGAGTGCGCGACGCAGACGCTCGCCACGTGGCAGGCTCAGATCGCGCCAGAAAAACAAGCCCGAAACAGCACGCAGCGCTGCTGGTTTGTTTGCACCCGAAAGCGCAATTTCATCCAGACCATAGCGCAGAATGACTTGGGCAATTTTAAAAACCCTCAGTAGCCGGAATATCATGTCGAACTCCCGGCTTTGGTTTCCAGCTGTGCAATGCGCTTGGTGATGCGCTCCACATCATCACGCAGGCTCGCCACCTTGGCCGCAAAATCATCACCTGCCTTGCGATACAAGAGGGTGGGATTTTCTTCCAGCAGATATTCCGCCAGATTTTCTATCAGCTTGCGGCTGCCAGTCCCGATCTGATCCGTCGTAGCACGTGCCGCCTGCACCATACGCACCGCAGCGATATCGCCCACCAAAGGCGCAAGGTCTTCTTCCGCTTCCCACTGCAAGTGATTCGCGACCTCAGAAATGGCGCGCGCAAATTCTGCATCACCACGAATATTCACATAAGAGAAGGCACGGTCTTTATTAGCCAGCATCAGAGGGAGATCGGCGGGCCGCAGGCTGATCGAGACATTGGCAGCCTTGGCATCGCTGGCGTCATTGATGTCTTTAGTCTCGTTACCCACACTGCCTGAGCCTGTCGCAGCGGCCATATCGCCATTTGCAACTACGGTCTGCAGCAAGCCATCGGCCGCTACAGCCAGATGCAGCTGCAATAAGCCGGCATCGATCAGTGCGCTCTTGCCCGCATGCGCTTTCAGTACAGCACACACCGCGGGCTGGCGTGACAGCAAATGATTCAGTGTGGCGATCAAGAGCGCCTGCAAGCTTTTCATGGACATCAGAGCTTCACACCCACATGCAGCGCTGCGACACCGGCGGTGAGATTGAAATATTCGACTCTATCCAGACCAGCTTCCTGCATCATGCTTTTCAGGGTTTCCTGATCGGGATGCATGCGTATCGATTCTGCGAGATAGCGATAACTGTCTGCATCATCCGCAATTTTCTTGCCTAGCCAAGGCAGCACCTTGAAAGAATAAATATCGTAAGGTTTTTTCAGGGCTTCGCTGACCTTGGAAAATTCCAGCACCAGCAGTTTGCCGCCGGGTTTGAGCACACGCCGCATTTCCGACAAGGCCTGATCCTTGTGCGTCATATTACGCAGACCGAAAGCAACCGAGACGCGATCAAAGTAATGATCAGGAAAGGGAAGTTTTTCAGCATCGCAAATCAGCGTCGGTAACAGCAGACCTTCATTGATCATGCGATCACGGCCCACGCGCAGCATGGATTCATTAATATCCGTATGCCACACCTCGCCCGTCGCGCCGGCACGTTTTGCGAACGCTCGTGCCAGATCACCCGTGCCGCCGGCAATATCCAGCACTTTAAAACCCGGGCGTATACCTGCCTGCCCCACCGTGAAGGCTTTCCATAACCGGTGCAGACCGGCCGACATGAGATCGTTCATCACATCATATTTGGCGGCGACTGAATGGAACACTTCGGCCACTTTGTGTGCCTTGTCTTCTGCAGCGACAGTCTGAAAGCCGAAATGTGTCTGTTTCATGAGGCGGAATTTATCTGGCTTTAGGGGGAAACGCATTATACAAGTCTCTGCATGGGACACCTTTACAGCTTCCGGATTGAACTTTAATTCAAAAATCTCTACTTATAGCGTCCTGCGGTCTGCCGCCCTACCTGACGATGCTAAGTGCCGAGATGAGACCTGATCCGAATTCCCCCTACTTTCCACCCTATCCTGATGCCGACAACTACAGCAGTTCTAGTTCTAGTTCT
>CAIQLE010000145.1 GCA_903872555.1 uncultured bacterium | reverse complement strand
TTCGGTCAGATGGATGGGCGGGAAGCCGGCACGGGTCACCATATCGGCCATGTTGGCGCGCAGATAAGGATAGAGAATATTCGGGCAGGCGATGCCGAGCAGAGGGTCCAGCTGTTCTGCAGGAATATGTCGTACTTCAAAAATACCTGCCTGCTTGCCTTCCACCAGAAAGGCGACTTTCTCGCCGATCTTTGCCGTCACCGTGACGGTGACGGTAGCTTCAAATACGCCGTCGGCCAGTTTCTCGGAGCCGACATCGATAGCGACTTCGATGCTCGGACCTTGCTGTTCAAGAAAAATCGCCGGTGAATTCGGCTGCTCCAGCGACATATCTTTGAGATAGATGCGCTGAATATTAAAGGTAGGTTCTTGCTCGCTGGCTGCGTTAGCCGGCTGATTCTGGTCGGACATGAAGCTCTCTCGTCAGTAGGAAAAAATGCGCTTACGCGCCTTGCAATAATGTATCGAGTTTGCCTTCGCGATCAAGCGCCGACAAATCATCAAAACCACCCACATGGGTCTCGCCTATGTAAATTTGCGGTACGGTGCGGCGACCCGTCATTTCCATCATCTGCACTCGCTGGACAGGATCAAGATCGATGCGTATCTTTTCGATCTCCTCTATACCCTTGGCCTTGAGTAACCTCTCGGCCATATTGCAGTACGGGCATACGCCTGTGCTGTACATGCGGACTTTTGCGCCCATGATCTGTTTCCCCTTGCTTGCTGAATTCGCTAACGAAGATGACGGAATAATGTGTTTGTCTTATTTTGCTGTGGGCAAGCCCTGCGCGTGCCAGGCGGTATAACCACCCTCAAGCACATAAACCTCAGTCAAACCGGCACGACGGATCTGGGCTGCAGCACGCGAGGCGCGCGCTCCGGATTCGCACACCACCAGCAAGGCATGGGATTTATCGAGCTCGGCCACTCGGGCATCGAGTTCTTTGAGCGGGATATTTTTTGCCTGACGCAGATGGCCGGCCTTGAATTCTTCAGGTGAGCGCACATCAAGCACCGTGGTCTTGCCCTTGTTCAGCAGCTGGGTTGCCTGTAAGGTCGAGAGGGTATGTTTGCCGCGGGTCAGTGTCGGCCAGGCCAGCGCACCACCGGAAAGCAGCGCCATCAAAATCAGCCAGATATTGTCAATCAAGAATTTCACAGCGATCCAATTCGTTTAAGACAAGCGTGCCATTATAGAATAGAAGGCTTAAGACGATTCAAGCCGGTTCGAATTCCGTTTCAGGCTCCGACAGGAGGCCCCTGCAAACATTTACGCTGGTCCTGAGCTCGCTTTTCTTTCAACTTTTCTGCAAAAAATTCACTGACTATGTACAAGCTTGTCCTGATGCGTCATGGCGAATCCGTCTGGAACCGCGAAAACCGATTCACCGGCTGGGCCGATGTGGACCTGACCGACAAAGGTCTGGCCGAGGCACGTCAGGCCGGTCGCCTGCTGAAAGAAGCCGGCTATACCTTCGATCTCACTTACACCTCCGTCCTCAAGCGCGCCATACGCACGCTGTGGGGAACGCTGGATGAAATGGACCTGATGTGGCTGCCTACGGTGCACAGTTGGCGTCTGAATGAGCGTCACTACGGTGCCCTGCAGGGTCTGGACAAGGCAGAAACCGCGGCCAAATACGGCGATGATCAGGTACTGGTCTGGCGCCGCAGCTATGACACACCGCCCATGGCGCTGGCGCCGGACGACGAACGGGCTTCCTACGCTGACCCGCGCTACGCCAGGCTAAAACGCGAAGAAATACCTCTCAGCGAATGTCTGAAAGATACGGTCGCACGCGTGCTGCCGGTCTGGAATGAATCGATCGCGCCGGCCATACGTGCGGGCAAACGGGTACTGGTTTCTGCCCATGGCAACAGCCTGCGCGCACTCATCAAATATCTCGACAACATCAGCGACGCGGACATCGTTGGCCTGAATATTCCGAATGGTCAGCCGCTGGTGTATGAACTGGATGCGGATCTCAAGCCCATACGCAGCTACTACCTGGGCGACACCGCCGCCATCGATGCTGCCATGAAGGCTGTGGCGAATCAGGGTAAGGCCAAGTAAGGCAGCATGAGTCAAACACGCCGCCTCATCCCCCTGCTGCTGACGGTGCTGGCAGCGTTCGCGCTGCACAGCGCGGCTCATGCTGAAAGCACGCCCAAGAGCAGCGAGCGCAGCCGCCAGAAGCAGCAGGCCGAGCAGGAAAGAGCTGAGCTGAGCAAAAAACTCGGCGAGCTCAGGGACAGCATTAACAAAACCGAGAAAGCGCGCGGCAGTGCGGCTGATGCACTGGCGGCCTCGGAAGTAGCGATCTCACAGGCCAATCGTTCCCTGCGCGAACTCGCAGCCGAGCAAGAGCGCACCAGTCAGAAATTGCGCTGGCTGGCAAAAGGTCAGGAACAACTGGAAGCCGCCGTCAAGCTGCAGCGTGCGCGGCTGGCCAAAATGCTGCGCGAGCAGTATGTGGCGGGGCAGGATGACCGCGTGCGCCTGCTGCTCTCGGGCGATAACCCGAACCGTATCGCACGCGAACTGCGCTATCTCGGCTATCTCTCTGCCGAACAGACGAAAGCGATTGAACAGCTGCAGCAAAATCTGGCCGAGATAGAAGCCAACAAGGCGGATGCCGAAGAGACCCGCGCCGAGCTGGATGAAATCGCCACCGAGCAGCGCGAGCAAAAAGCTTTGCTGGAAAAAGAAAAAAACAAGCGCAAGTCCCTGGTCGGTGAACTCTCCAGCAAACTCAGCGCACAGCGCAAACAAGCGGGCAATCTCTTGCGTGACCAGGAAAGGTTGACCTCTCTGCTGGACCGCCTCAGTACACTGATTGCACAACAACGGAAAGCTGAGGAAGAAGAATCAAAACGACGCCTGCGCGCAAAAGCCGAAGCCAGAGAGCGCACACGGATAGTCGAAAGATCCAGAACCGAAGACAAATCAGGCATCGCTAAAGCTGACGGCCGAGCTGAACCGAAGGCTGATATGAAAGCCGAATCAAAAAGAGATACGAAAGCCGAAACACAGCGGGATTCCGGCCTCAATTCTCAGCCAGCGCAGCAAGCCCGGGGCAGCACCACAAAAAACGAGCCCAAAGAGCTGCCTGACCTGCCGCCACCACCCGATGGCGCTGCCTTCGCCAGCCAGCATGGCAAGCTGAAGCTGCCGGTCAAAGGTGAGCTGCTTGCGACCTTTGGTGCCAAACGCACCGATGGCCCTAACTGGAAAGGCGTGTTCATTAAAGCAGCTGAAGGTGCAGAAGTGCGCAGCGCGGGTGCGGGTGAGGTGATTTTTGCAGACTGGATGCGCGGCTTTGGTAATTTGATCATTGTGGATCACGGCGGACAGTACATGAGCATTTACGGTAATAATCAGGCAGTATTAAAACGGCCGGGTGACAGGGTAAAAGCAGGTGACATCATTGCAACCGTGGGTAATAGCGGCGGCAATGAACAATCGGGTTTATACTTTGAGATGCGGCACCAAGGGCGGGCGATAGATCCGCTGACATGGATGAACAGGTGAGAGATGAGCAGCAGACTGAAGAATATGGGACTGGTAGGACTGGGACTGATCGCCGGCATCGCCGGATCGATGCAGTTCGATGCACTGGCCCAGCGTAATGCAAGCTCCCCGCTACCGATTGAAGAGCTGCGCCAGCTCGCCGATGTATTCGGGCTGATCAAATCAGATTATGTCGAACCCGTAGAAGATAAAAAGCTGCTGACCGAAGCCATTTCCGGCATGGTCGCTTCACTGGACCCGCACTCGGCCTTCCTCGACAAGAAAGCCTTCAAGGAACTGCGCGAAGGGACTCAGGGCAAATTCGTGGGACTGGGCATTGAAGTCGGCATGGAAGATGGCTATGTCAAAGTCATCTCGCCCATCGAAGACTCACCCGCCTACAAAGCCGGCCTGAAAGCAGGTGATCTGATCACCCGTCTCGACAGCACACCTGTCAAAGGTATGACGCTGGATGAGGCCGTCAAGCGCATGCGCGGCGAACCGAATACCAAGATCACCCTGACCATCGCCCGCAAGGATGAAGACAAGCCGCTGCTGCTGACCATCGTGCGTCAGGAGATCAAAGTACAGAGCGTCAAGGGCAAAGTCATCGAACCGGGTTACGGCTGGATACGCGTTTCGCAATTCCAGGAACCGACGGTTGAAGATCTGGCAAAAAAAATCAATGCGCTGTATCAGCAAGACCCTGCCATGAAAGGTCTGGTGCTGGACCTGCGCAATGATCCGGGTGGCGTACTGCCGGGCGCGATTGGTGTATCAGCTGCTTTCCTGCCGAAAGACGTGCCGGTCGTGTCAACCAATGGTCAGTTGCCTGATTCCAAGGCCACTTATTTTGCGCGCCGCGAGTTCTATGGCAATCGCGCAGGCAGCGATCCTCTTGCGCGACTGCCAGAAGGCGTCAAGAAAATCAAAATGGTGGTGCTGGTGAACTCGGGCTCGGCTTCAGCCTCTGAAATCGTGGCCGGCGCCCTGCAGGATTACAAGCGCGCATCCATCATGGGCACACAGACTTTTGGCAAAGGCTCGGTGCAGACCATACGCCAGCTGTCGGCCGATACTGCCGTCAAGCTGACCACGGCACGCTATTACACACCGAACGGCCGCTCGATTCAGGCCAAGGGCATCGTGCCTGATCTCCTGGTCGATGAATACGCCGATGGCGATGGCATGAACGGTCTGCGTCTGCGTGAATCGGATCTGCAAAAGCATCTGACCAACGACAAAGACAAAGAAGCCGACAAGGGCGCAGGCATCGTCGATGAACTCGAAGAAGCCAAGCGTCTCAGCGCCCTCGAGAAAAAGCGCAAGCCGCTGGAATTCGGCAGCAAGGAAGATTTCCAGCTGGCGCAGGCCCTGAACCATCTGAAAGGTCAGCCTGTGCAATTGTCCAAATCGGCCAAGATAGAAGTCAAGAAAGAAGCCACCATCAATAATCCGGATGGCAACGGCGAGAAGAAGTAAGCCGTCAGCGACTCAGGATTATTTTTATCTCAAACCGGCCGCAGTGATGCGGCCGTTTGTTTTTAGCCCATGAACGATCAACAATTACTACGCTATTCGCGCCACATACTGCTCGATGAGATAGGCATAGAAGGTCAGGAAAAACTGCTGGCTGCACATGCCCTGATCATTGGCGCCGGCGGACTGGGCTCACCCGTGGCCTTGTATCTGGCTTCGGCCGGCATAGGCAAGATCACGCTGGTCGATCATGACACGGTCGATCTGACCAATCTTCAGCGTCAGATACTGCACACGACCGAGCGCATAGGACAGGCCAAGGCGCTTTCAGGCCAGCAAACGCTGGCGCAGATTAATCCTGATGTGGAAGTCGTCGCACTCTGTGAGCGCGCCGATGAAGCCGCCCTGGCACAGCTGGTGGCCAGTGCCAGCGTGGTGCTCGACTGCACGGATAATTTCGCGACCCGCCATGCGATCAACAAGGCCTGCGTGAATGCGGGCGTGCCACTGGTTTCGGGCGCAGCCATACGCATGGACGGGCAACTGGCTGTATTTGATCCTCGCAGCGGCAATACGCCTTGCTATGCCTGCCTGTTCCCGCCGGATCAGAACTTCGAAGAAGTGCAGTGCTCCACCATGGGCGTGTTCGCTCCGCTGGTCGGCATCATAGGCACGATGCAGGCGGCTGAAGCTTTAAAACTGGTCGCGGGCATAGGCGAATCACTGGCGCAAAAATTACTCTTGCTGGATGCGCGCAATATGGAATGGACCCGCATCAAAACCACGCGCAGCCCGGATTGTCCTGTGTGCTCACATAAATAGAACAAAAAAATACGGCGCTTATTGAAGCGCCGTATTTTTATTTATCGCTCAGGATAAAGTCTAAACTAAGTGTCTATTTCCTTAAGTCGTCAATAATGAAAGCTGCAACATCGCACCCTCAGAAGGCTTGAGCTCGAAGCCACTTTTTGCAAAACGATGCCAGCGCCCGATCCCAAAGGCCAGCACCAGTGCTGCGCGTGCCGCCGCTTCCTGTTCCGCAGCC
>CAIQLE010000144.1 GCA_903872555.1 uncultured bacterium | reverse complement strand
GCTCTGGCCTTCGGCAACACTTTGCTGGCAACCGCTGGTGCTGTGGTGTCCTGGACCTTTGCTGAATGGGTTCTGAAAGGCAAGCCTTCCATGCTGGGTGCTGCTTCTGGCGCCGTTGCTGGTCTGGTAGCGATCACCCCTGCAGCTGGTTTCGTCGGTCTGATGGGTGGTCTGGTTATCGGTCTGCTGGCCGGTGTGGTCTGCTTGTGGGGCGTGAATGGCCTCAAGCGCATGCTCGGTGCTGATGACACGCTGGATGTGTTCGGCGTGCACGGTGTGGGCGGTACTTTGGGTGCGCTCCTGACCGGTGTGTTTGCTGCGCCTTCCCTGGGCGGCACAGGCATCTATGACTACGTTGCCAATGCAGTGGCTCCTGACTACTCGATCGCAGGGCAAGTCTGGATTCAGTTGCAGGCAGTGGTCACGACCATCCTGTGGTCGGGCGTGGTGGCTTACATCGCCTACAAACTGATCGATATGCTGATTGGTCTGCGTGTGAGCGAAGAAGACGAGCGCGAAGGCCTCGACATCTCCAGCCACGGCGAGACTGCGTATCACTCTTGATCTAAGCGTCTCCTCCGCAGTAAGGCCCGTTCGCACCGGGCCAGTAGCGCCTCCCCCGGGAGGCGCTTTTTTTTTGCTTGATGCTCTTTCATTTCGCAGCGCCGGCCTCAGATACCAGCAAACAGCGCGATAAACAGTGACTCAGGGCGGAATGCGCCGATTCCGTTAGAATCAAGCCCCTTGCGCGTCGCATCACCGATTTTTCTGAGGTATTCCCATGGTTCCCCATCTCGTCACCGCCTTGAATGGCCCACTGCTCGAACTCGAGAAAAAAATTCTCGACGCCACACCCGCGATAGAGCGCTGGTTCCGTCTGGAATGGCAAGAGCACACGCCGCCGTTTTACTGTTCGGTAGATTTACGCAATTCCGGCTTCAAGCTGGCACCGGTGGATACCAACCTATTTCCGGGCGGCTTCAACAATCTCGCGCCCGAGATGCTGCCGCTGGCAGTGCAGGCGGCCATGGCAGCCATAGAAAAATATTGCCCGGATGCTAAGAATCTGTTGCTGATCCCTGAAAAACACACCCGCAATACGTTCTATCTGCAAAACGTCGCCCGCCTGATCCAGATCTTCCGTCAGACCGGACTGAATGTGCGTCTGGGCAGTCTGTCAGACGAGGTCAAGGAGCCGACCGTGCTGGATCTGCCCGATGGCAGCAGCCTGACCGTGGAGCCGCTGGAGCGCTCGGCCAATGGCCGCCGTCTGGGCCTGAAGAATTTCGACCCCTGCACCATACTGCTCAATAACGATCTGTCGGCCGGCATTCCCGGCATTCTGGAAGGCCTGAATGAACAGACTCTGCTGCCACCGCTGCATGCAGGTTGGGCCGTGCGCCGCAAGACCAATCACTTCGCCGCCTACGACGAAGTGGCGAAAAAATTTGCCAAGCTGATCGATGTCGATCCCTGGATGGTCAATCCTTATTTTGCCAAGTGCACAGGCATCAATTTCCACGAGCGTACCGGCGAAGAATGTCTGGCGACCAATGTGGATATGCTGCTCACCAAGATACGCAAAAAATACAAAGAGTACGGCATCAAAGAAACGCCCTTCGTGATCGTGAAGGCTGATGCCGGCACCTATGGCATGGGCATCATGACGGTGCGCGACGCGAGTGAAGTGAAAGATCTGAACCGCAAGCAGCGCAACAAAATGTCGGTCATCAAAGAAGGCATGGAAGTGTCGGACGTGATCCTGCAGGAAGGCGTGCATACCTTCGAGCACATCAATGATGCCGTGGCTGAACCGGTGGTGTATATGATCGATCGCTATGTCGTCGGCGGTTTCTATCGTGTGCATGCAGAGCGCGGTGTGGATGAGAATCTGAATTCACCCGGTGCGCATTTCGTGCCGCTGGCGTTTGCACAGCAGCACGCCCTGCCCGATCTGGCTGCCAAGCCGGGGACCGCGGCGCCGAACCGTTTTTATATGTACGGTGTGGTGGCGCGGCTTGCCTTGCTGGCCGCATCGCTGGAAATTGAGAAGACTGATCCGAATCCGGAAGAGTACTAATCTCAGCAGCATCGCCAAACCAAGATAGGAACTGCATGAAAATCGCCTTCGCTGCCGACCCGCTGTCCGGCTTCAAGATTGCCAAGGACTCCACCTACGCGATGATGCGCGAAGCCGCTGCGCGTGGCCACGAGGTTTATGCCTTTGGCCATGCCGACATGCTGTTTGACGGGCAGAATGTGATGGCGAAAGTAACGCGCGTCACCCTGACAGGCGAAACGCCGGACTGGTATCGCCAGTCCGCACCTGAGCTGACTTCCCTGTCAGCCTTTGATGTGGTGGTCGAGCGCAGCGATCCGCCCTTCAATATGGAATACATCTACGCCACCTATTTGCTGGAGCTGGCCGAGAAGCAGGGCGCACGCGTGATGAACCGTCCTGGCGCGATACGCAGCCACAATGAAAAACTCGCCATCACCGGCTTTACGCAATTTATCGCGCCCACACTGGTCACCAGTGATGCCGATGCTGTACGCGCTTTTCATGCACAGCACAAAGACATCATCCTCAAGCCGCTTGATGGCATGGGTGGAGCGGGTATTTTCCGTGTCAGCGCTGACGGTATGAATCTGGGCTCCATCATTGAAATGCTCACGCATGATGGTGCCCGTACCATCATGGTTCAGCGCTTTATTCCCGAGATCAGTGAAGGCGACCGTCGCGTCCTGCTGATCGGTGGCAAGGTCGTGCCTTATTGCCTGGCGCGCATACCTCAGGGCGGTGAAGTGCGGGGCAATCTGGCCGCTGGCGGCAAAGGTGTCGCCATGCCGATCTCGGCGCGTGAAAAAGAAATCGGAGAAACGCTTGCGCCAATTTTGCTGGAACGTGGCTTGTTACTGGTAGGATTGGATGTGATAGGGAATTACCTTACCGAGATCAATGTCACCAGCCCCACCTGTTTTCAGGAAATCGAGCAGCAAACCGGTTTCAAAGTGGCGGCGATGTTCATTGACGCTCTTGAACAACGGCAGTAATCATTTGTACTGATCGCTATGGTCGGCATACTACTTTTGACACATGCGCCTTTGGGGAAAGCTTTCCTCGAAGCGGCTTCGCATGTATTCCGCGGCCCGCCTGAGCGACTCGAAGCCATTGATGTGATGGCCGACCAGAATACCGAAGAGGTACAACGCCTGGCCTGTGAAGCCATAGAGCGTATCGATGACGGCTCGGGTGTTCTGGTGATTACCGATGTGATGGGCGGCACGCCCTCGAACTGCACGCTGCCTTTGTGCGCGCCGGGACAGATCGAAGTCATAGCCGGCATCAGCCTGCCCATGCTGCTGCGTGCCATCACCTATCGTCATGACACGCTGGATGTGACGGTAGAGATGGCGTTGGCCGGCGGACAGAATGGAGCCTGCCGGGTCGACCGTCGCGTCAAGCTCTCTCCCAATTAACCTATAACAAGAACAGCTCATGATCAGCAGAGACATAGAAATCATCAATAAGCTCGGGCTGCATGCGCGCGCTTCGGCCAAGCTGACCCAATTGGCTGCCAAATTTCAGAGCGAGGTCTGGATGACCCGCAACCAGCGGCGCGTGAATGCCAAATCCATCATGGGCGTGATGATGCTGGCGGCCGGCAAAGGCTCCACCGTCACACTTGAATCAGAAGGTCCGGATGAACAGGCCTGTTTCGACGCGCTGGTGCAGCTGATCGAAGCGCGTTTTGGCGAAAGCGAATAAGAGCACCTAGCGCATGGCTTCCTTCTCCCTTCATGGCATACCTGTCTCGCGTGGCATAGCGATAGGGCGGGCGCATCTGCTCAAGCCCGCAGCACGCGACGTCAAGCACTATCTGGTGGCCGAAGAGAAAGTGGAAGCCGAAGCGCAGCGTCTGTCGAATGCGATTGCCACCGTCAATCAGGAATTACAGGCCGTGCGGCGTGATTTGCCGGCCGATGCGCCGAGTGAGCTGGCCGCATTCATCGATGTGCATGCACTCATTCTGGCCGACCCCATTATTGCCGAGCATCCGCTCAAGATCATACGCAGCCGTCACTACAACGCTGAATGGGCGCTGCTGACGCAAATTGATGAACTCTCAGCGCAATTCGATGAGATCGAAGATGCCTACCTTCGTGAACGCAAGAACGATATCCGTCAGGTCGGCGAACGTATACTGAAAATCCTCACCGGATCAGCCAGTACCTTGCCCGTCATTTTCCAACCTGATGAAGCGATGCCACAGATGATTGTGGTGGCGCACGATATTTCGCCAGCCGACATGCTGCAGTTCCGTGATCGTGCCTTTGTCGGTTTTGTCACTGATCTGGGCGGACAAAATTCACATACCGCGATTGTTGCGCGCAGCCTCGACATACCGGCAGCGGTTGGTATGTCGAATGCTTCTGCCCTGATACAGGAAGATGACTGGGTCATCATCGATGGCGATGCCGGCATTGTCATCGTTGACCCCGCACCGCTGGTGCTGGAGCAGTATCGCGAAAACCAGAGCAAGCTGCTGCGCGAAAGAAAAAAACTCGGCAAGCTGAAAAAAACACCGGCCATCACACGTGATGGCACAGTCATTCATTTGCTGGCGAATATTGAATTGCCTGAAGACTGTTCGGGTGCACTCGATGCGGGTGCGGTCGGCGTCGGTTTGTTCCGCTCTGAATTTTTATTCATGGGGCGCACAGGGCAGGGTCATAAGCTGCCTTCGGAAGATGAGCAGTTCGAGTCATATCGCAAAGCCGTGCTCGCGATGAAGGGCCGGCCTGTCACCATCAGAACGCTGGATGTCGGTGCCGACAAGCCACTGGACAAAGATGAAGAAACGGCGCTCAACCCGGCGCTGGGTCTGCGTGCCATTCGCTATTGTCTGGCAGAGCCGCAAATGTTCCTGACCCAGTTGCGCGCCATCCTGCGCGCATCGGCTTATGGACCTATCCATATGCTCATCCCCATGCTCGCGCACGCCTTTGAGATCGACCAGACACTGGCCATGATCGAGCAGGCCAAGCAGCAGTTACGCGAAGCAAAGAAAAAATTCGATGCCGATATCAAAATCGGCGCAATGATAGAAATACCGGCAGCTGCACTGACGCTGCCCATGTTCATCGACCGTATGGATTTTCTGTCCATAGGCACCAATGATCTGATTCAATACACACTCGCGATTGACCGTGTCGATCATGAAGTCGCGCATTTATATAATCCCCTGCACCCCGCCGTGCTGCAATTAGTGGCGATGACAATTTCGGCCGGTGCGAAAGCGGGCATACCTGTGGCCGTCTGCGGCGAGGTGGCGGGCGATACCAAGCTCACCCGTCTGTTGCTGGGTCTGGGCCTGCGTGAATTTTCCATGCATCCGGCGCAGCTGCTGGCCGTCAAACAGGAAATCCTCAACAGTGATCTGAAAGTACTTGAGCCGGCGGCCAGAAAAATCCTCAAGACCTTCGAGCCCGCAGCGATCAGTGAAGCGGTTGCCCGTCTCAGCCTGCTTTGAATCTTGAGCTGTTCCAGATCACAGGTTTGACGCTCGCGCCCGAGTTCGTTATCCTTCGCCCATGCGCCGATTTGACCTTAGCTTGCGGGCGCCAGGGAGTTTCCCTAAAAAATACGGCTAAAGCGAGCTCGAATCGATGACGAATCAAGCCCGACAGCCAGCGCTTTCGGGCTTTTTTATTTGCGATCTTTCATGAAATCCATCGGTGTTGTTACTCCGCAGTCCATGCATTTTGCCGCCCCTCTGCCTTTGCAGAGCGGCGCCGTGCTGTCTGACTACACGCTGGTCTATGAGACCTATGGCCGTCTGAATGCAGACCGCTCCAATGCAGTGCTGGTGTGCCATGCGCTGAATGCTTCCCATCATGTGGCCGGTGTGTATGCGGAGGAGCCTAAGAACACGGGCTGGTGGGACAACATGGTCGGCCCCGGCAAGCCACTGGATACCGATCGCTTCTTTGTTATCGGCGTGAATAATCCCGGCTCCTGCTTTGGCTCTACCGGTCCGATGGATATCAACACGGCCACCGGCAAGCCCTATGGCGCGAGCTTCCCGGTCGTGACAGTGGAAGACTGGGTTCACGCGCAGGCGCGCCTGCTGGATGCGCTGGGTATAGAAAAACTGGCAGCGGTGATGGGCGGCTCACTGGGCGGCATGCAGGCCATGGCCTGGAGCATTTTGTATCCGCAGCGCGTGAGTCATTGTCTGGTAATTGCATCGACGCCCAAACTGTCGGCACAAAACATTGCCTTTAATGATGTGGCGCGTCAGGCCATACTGACCGACCCTGATTTTCATGCCGGTGATTTTTACGCCCATGGCGTGGTGCCCAAGCGCGGCCTGCGGGTGGCACGCATGATAGGACACATCACGTATTTGTCTGACGACGATATGGCAGAAAAATTCGGCCGTGACCTGCGTGGTGATGATTACCAGTTTGGTTATGGCATTGATTTCGAGATCGAATCCTATCTGCGCTATCAGGGCGACAAATTTTCTGAATACTTTGATGCCAACACCTATTTGCTCATTACCAAGGCACT
>CAIQLE010000143.1 GCA_903872555.1 uncultured bacterium | reverse complement strand
CTGGTCACGCAGGCTTTGAATATTGATGAAAATGATGTTTTAGCAAACACTATTCTGGAAAAAATTCAGACGCGATTAAATCATCGTGATGATCAGTGGTTAGTTTCTATTGATGACGAACATTTGCCTTTGACTCTGGAGCCACTTGACAGCAGCCATGCCGAGGCTTTTTTCTATCAATATCGTGATCCGCAAATTGCCATCATGACGGGTTTGCCAGTATTGAATAACATTGCGGAAACAAGAACTTGGATCGCTGAGCAAGAGTCGGAAACTGGTCGCGTTAATTTTGCAGTCATGCATCACAATTACGGCTTTGTTAGTTTTATCAATCTGGCTGTTTCAGAGCATGCTGCATTTTTTTGCTTTTGGACTGGTATTGATTATCAAGGAGCAGGATTTGCTACTGCGGCAGGGCGATTGGTTTGTAAACACGCGGCTTCGCTGGGTGTCAATATTATGTTGACATCTGCTTATAAAGATAATCAAAGATCCGTAAGAGCCTTGCAACATATGGGATTTTCCAGAATGAGCATGAAGGCTAAACCACCCGATCAGGATCGTATTTTTTTTAGTTTGATTGATGGCAGTGTTGAAAATGTAAATATTAATTCAGAGTTGGTTGAATATTATGCGAGAGAAAAATTACCTATGGAGTTCGTCATTCATAGCGATGATGAAAATTTGCCGAATGTAAATAAGGAAAATTTATGACTATCATAGGAAATTTATCAATTAATACCTCATCGCTCATTCCTGATGATAATGGTCTTGAAGAGAATAGGCGACGTCGTGAAAGGCAAAAAAATCATCAAAAGCCACCAGTGTTTCGCAGTGGTCCCCGCAAAGAATCTGCGCAATTGCTGGAGGAGGCCTTAAATCGAGCTTCACTGCGTGGGCCGCAAGGTAATGTGAATCTGAAATGGCCTTCCATTACTGATTATGTTGGAATTCCAGCGGAAGATTTAGCAGCGCTTAAAAATTCCAATGAAGATACTGAATTACTTAATGTCTTGCCCTCAGATCAATCAGCTAATCATCATAGTGATATAGATTCATTAACTGAAAACTCATTCATTACAGAATTGTCTGATGAAGATAAATCTCGTCCTGTCGCGACAATGCTTGGAAAAATTGAATCTGAATTTTTCCAATCTAAAAATAAACAGTCCATTGAAAATACATTAATTCAGCTTGAAGCACTAGAAAAGCATCTTCAATCGGTGGACATTAATCATGAATCATATTCAATAATGTATGCAAACCATGATGATGCCATCTGTAGTCTGGATTTCATGCAGGGATATTTTGAAACAGGTTCTTATGATGAAAATATTAAGAACAATATTTTGACAAATATTAAAACGATTCGCGATCAGTTCAATTCAGCAGTTTCACGTACTGATGCAATTCCTAATGTCGATGGCAATTGTAATCCGGCCTCACTTAATGTGAACTCCGTAAATAATATTTTTGCGAATGATCCTATGTTAATTAAGCAGTCAGGATTAATCCATAAGAACAGAAACTCAAACCCGAATGTCCGCCGTTTTAGCGAGCGCTCGCACGGAGATCAAAAAGATATTCAGGACGATGGAAGTTCGGTAGGTGTTATTGGTCCATCATTTCATACACACTCTGTAGAAATAGCAAATCAATCAAGCCTTACTAAGGATTCTGATAAACGTCGTAAACAAACGCTTCCTGAGGTGACAATTCATTCCATTTAAGCTGAATTTTTCAGCGGTTGAAATTTTAAAAATATACGGAAATTCCTGCCTGTTCAAATTGTGCGCGTAAAACGGCTCGCGCTCTTGATACTCGGCTTCGTACTGTACCTAGTGGTATGTCTAGCAAGTCTGCAGCATCCTGGTATGAAATTTCTTCGATAGCCACCAAGCCAAGAACTTCTCCCATCTCTGGTGGCAGATCGCCAAAAGCCTTTTCTGTTAGCTGAAGCATTTCTTTTTGTACCAGACATTCACTAGGGTCAAGATCAGAGGATGCTACGCTAGATAGAATTTCATCCGTTTCAAATTTATATACGCGGTGAGGCGCGCGACTGAGATAATTTCTCACCATATTCATCGCAATCCCAAACAGCCAGGTGGATAATTTTGAATCACCCCGAAAGCGACTTATGGTACGGGCAGCCTCCACAAAGGCTTGTTGAGTGATGTCGGCAGCGTCATCAGGGTGATCTATGTATTTAATGACAAAGCGGTATAGCCGGCGCTGATGTTGAGCAATCAGATCGCGAAACAGAATTTCCTGATCTAATTCAAAAGGGGCAATGCTAGGATCGAGTTCAAAGCGTATTTGCCGTTCTTTGTACGCTGTGTCTTCAACGACTTCCAGTTCTATTTCTTCAGATTCATCCTCGGAATGGTCTTCGATGTTATCGAATTCATCTGTGAACAACGTGGGCTCTGTGTGCACTTCTATGATGGTTTCATGTAGCTCACTCATTTAACGGCTCCTTCGCTGGACTGGTTTGCTCGACGAACTGTTGCAGACGAGGTGTCGATCTCACGAGCTTGCTCAGGCTGGGGAATTCCGTTGGTTTACAAAGTTCTTTGGTCAATGAGCGGGCATCTGGAACATTAAATCGCTCTTAGACTGAATAAATTTTGCAAACTACCTAATTCGTGGGATTGACAGATGGAGGTTATGTGGTGTTGTCAAGTAAGCAAATTGACATGCTAAAAGAGCTACTTTTTATGCAAATAATGCATCCCTTGCTGATTGGGTCGCCTGAAACCCCTCAATTTTCCTTGAGGGAATGGGCTGCGCTTTATAATGTTGGTTCAAAACCCTTGATTACCTTTGGATAGTTCCTTAAATGCAATATCTGTCAACTCGCGGTCATACTTCAGCACCTGGTTTTTCGGAAATTTTGCTTGGCGGCCTGGCGCCTGATGGCGGTTTGTACCTGCCTCAGCAATACCCTCAGGTGAGTCATGCAGAGCTCGATAGCTGGCGAAATCTGCCGTATGCCGTACTAGCAGCTGCAGTTCTCAAAAAATTTGCGACGGACATTCCTGGCAGCGATATCGATGCCCTGACGGCCAAGACCTATACAGCTCAGGTGTATTGCAATAGCCGGGCGGGTGAAGACAGTGAGCAAATTACGCCCCTGCGCGTGCTCGAAGCATCGAATGGATGCAAGCTCATGCTTCAGGCCTTGTCGAATGGGCCGACCCTGGCTTTTAAAGATATGGCCATGCAATTACTTGGCAATCTGTTTGAATACACTTTAAACAAGCAGGGTGCCGAGTTAAATATTTTTGGTGCTACTTCAGGCGATACTGGCAGCGCAGCTGAATACGCCATGCGTGGGAAAAAAGGTATTCGTGTCTTTATGCTCTCGCCACACCTGAAGATGAGTGCATTCCAAACGGCTCAAATGTTTAGCCTGCAGGATCCGAATATTTTTAATATCGCTGTAGAAGGTGTCTTCGATGACTGTCAGGACATGGTGAAAGCGGTATCGAATGATCTTGATTTCAAGGCGCATCAAAAAATAGGTACGGTCAATTCCATCAACTGGGCGCGCGTTGTAGCTCAGGTGGTTTATTACTTTCGTGGTTATCTGGCAGCGACCTCTGATAGTCAGCAAAAAGTCTCCTTTACTGTTCCGTCGGGTAATTTCGGCAATATCTGTGCCGGTCATATCGCACGCATGATGGGTCTGCCTATTAGCAAGCTTGTTGTTGCTACCAATGAAAACGATGTCTTGCATGAGTTTTTCCAGACCGGCGTATACAGAGTGCGCAAGTCGGCTGAAACCCTGCATACCAGCAGCCCCAGTATGGACATCAGTAAAGCATCGAATTTCGAGCGTTTTATCTTTGATTTACTCAAAGGTGATGCTGCACGTGTACGTGCCTTGTTCGCCAAAGTTGAGACTCAGGGTGGCTTTGATTTATCTGGCAAGCCCGGCAGTGATGGTGATGAATTCGGCAAAGCTGCCAGTTTTGGCTTTGTCTCAGGTAAATCTGTTCATGCGGACAGACTGAAAACCATACGTGATGTCGATGCACGCTTTGGCCTGACAGTCGATACGCATACTGCTGATGGCATCAAGGTCGCGCGCGAACAGGTGGAAGAGGGCATTCCTATGATTGTGCTTGAGACCGCACTTCCAGCTAAATTCAATGAAACCATACGCGAAGCGCTGGGCCGTGATGCAGTGCGTCCTGCGGGCTTTGAAAATATAGAAGCGCTGCCGCAGCGTTTTGATGTGATGAAGCCCGATGTAATTGCAGTTAAGCGTTACATCGCTGACAGAACGGGACTGTGACATGACTCAGAAAAAACCTATGCTGAGCGTGCAGGAAGCGCTGGATTTTCTTCTCAAAGGTGCTAGACCCGTGAGCGATACAGAGACGGTTTCCACTCTGGACGCTCTCGGCAGAGTACTGGCGCAGGATCAGGCATCTCAGCTGAACGTGCCACCCATGGACAATACACAGATGGATGGCTATGCAGTCCGCAGTGCCGATTGCATGAGCGGTAATGCATCACTGAGCGTTTCGCAACGCATACCCGCCGGTCATGTGGGACAGCCTTTGCAGCCAGGAACAGCTGCCCGTATTTTTACCGGCGCACTCATCCCTGAAGGTGCGGATGCTGTCGTCATGCAGGAGCAATGCCAGTTTGATGAAGCCAGTGGCAAAGTCACGGTCAATCACGTACCAAAATCAGGTGAATGGATACGGCGTGCCGGTGAAGATATACGCAGCCAGAGCACGATACTGACAGCCGGCACGCGCATGCGCGCGCAAGAGCTGGGGCTGGCAGCTTCAGTTGGCCTGGCTGCTTTGCCTGTGCTGCGTCGCCTGAGGGTTGCCGTGTTTTTTACAGGGGATGAGCTGACCATGCCAGGCGAAGCTTTGAAACCCGGTGCCATCTACAACTCAAATCGTTTCATGCTGCGCGGCCTGTTGCAACATCTGGGCTGCGACATCACCGATCTGGGGAATGTGCCGGATACTCTGGAAGCGACACGTCAGGCTCTGCGCCAGGCAGCATCGGGTCACGATCTGATTGTCACCTCAGGCGGAGTCTCGGTCGGTGAAGAAGACCACATCAAGCCGGCGGTTGAAGCAGAAGGCAAACTCAATCTCTGGCAGATCGCAATTAAGCCAGGCAAACCTTTGGCTTTTGGTGAAGTCAATCGCACCGATTCGACAGGCACAGCTTTCTTTGTCGGCCTGCCGGGCAATCCGGTTTCGAGTTTTGTGACTTTCCTGAAGTTCGTCAGGCCTTTCATACTGGCCTTGCAGGGTGCTCAAACTACGCCGCCAAGACATTACGCCATGCGTGCCGATTTCAACTGGCCTAAGCCGGACAGACGGAATGAATTTTTGCGCGTGCGTATCAATGATCAACATGGTCTGGATTTGTTTAGTAACCAGAGTTCGGGCGTACTGACTTCCACAGTCTGGGGGGATGGCCTGATAGACAATCCACCCGGACAGGCGATCGCAGCCGGTGATACCGTACACTTTCTACCTTTCTCGGAATTGCTCCATTAGCATGCAGATACAGTTAAAATTTTTCGCCAGCCTGCGTGAAGCCTTAGGCACTGGTCATGAGTCACTCACTGTCCCGTCAGACATTAAAACTGCAGCACAGGTACGTGAATTCCTGCGGGCCCGCGGTGGTGTCTGGGCAGAAGCGCTGGCCGAAGGCAAAGCTTTGCGTATCGCCTGCAATCAAGAAATGGCCGATCCCTCGATACTCATCACCGAGAATTGTGAGCTGGCTTTTTTTCCGCCCGTTACCGGTGGTTGAAACAGAGCGGAGATAAGACATGGTTGTGCGTGTACAGACAGAAGATTTTGACCTGACGACGGAAGTCGCTCAATTGCGTAAAGACTCGCCCAAGGTAGGGGCGGTTGTTACCTTTGTCGGTACCGTACGCGATCTGAATGAAGGGGAGCATGTCGCCGAGATGGCGCTGGAGCATTACCCCGGCATGACAGAAAAATCGCTGCAAGATATTCTTGTGCAGGCAAAATCGCGCTGGGATTTATTCGATGCGCTGGTCATACATCGTGTTGGTCCCTTACAGCCTCTGGAACAGATCGTTCTGGTTGCGGTCACCTCGGCTCATCGCGGAGAAGCTTTTCAAGCCTGCGAATTTATTATCGATTACCTCAAGACCGAGGCACCGTTCTGGAAGAAAGAGCAAACCCCTACGGGCGCCCGCTGGGTTGATGCCCGCGTGACGGATGACGAGGCACTTAAAAAATGGTCGCTGCCCCGCTGAGTTTTATTGCTATTGCCGCTGGCGCCACGCTGGGTGCGTGGTTACGCTGGGGCTTGTCGCTCTGGTTAAATGCCCGGCTTGAAAGCCTGCCTCTGGGCACGGTATTAGCTAACTTGGGTGGCGGCTATCTGATCGGCATTGCTGTCGGTCTGTTCCAAGACTATCCTGCGCTATCGCCAGAATGGCGTCTGCTGCTGGTCACCGGTTTTCTGGGCGGACTGACGACTTTTTCTACTTTCTCGGCAGAATCCATGCTGCTGCTGGAGCGAGGTGCCTACGGCTGGGCTTTCCTGCATTCAGGCCTGCATTTGCTGGGCTCGGTGCTGCTCTGTATCGCTGGTCTGGCGACCTGGCGCTGGTTCGCTGGCTAAGGACGCAGCTCAGCAAGTCTTGAAATTCTGGCATTGGACCCAATAATCACTGTAATGTGATTCAAACGGAGCCCCTACCATGCGTCTCGACAAACTTACCACCAAGCTGCAGGAAGCCCTGTCTGAGGCTCAGAGCCTGGCCGTCGGCAGCGACAATCAATATATCGATCCTGTGCATCTCCTGACGGCCTTAATGGCGCAGGACGATGGTTCCAGTCGTTCGCTCTTGCAGCGTGCCGGGGTGAATGTCGGTGGACTGGCCAGCGCTCTCAAAAGCGCTGTAGAACGCCTGCCTAAGGTGAGTGGCACCAGTGGTGAGGTGCAGGTAGGTCGCGAGCTGGCCGCCTTGCTGAATCTGGCTGACAAAGAAGCGCAAAAACATGGCGACCAGTTCATCGCCAGTGAAATGGTGCTGCTGGCTTTGGCGGATGATAAATCTGATGCCGGGCGTCTGGCGCGTGAGCATGGCCTGAACCGCAAATCACTAGAGACAGCCATACAGACGGTGCGCGGTGGCGCTAAGGTCGATTCTCAGGAATCCGAGGGGCAGCGCGAAGCCCTGAAAAAATACACTATGGATCTGACCGAGCGTGCCCGCATGGGCAAGCTGGATCCGGTGATTGGCCGCGATGATGAAATCCGCCGCGCCATACAAGTGCTGCAACGTCGCAGTAAAAACAATCCCGTACTGATCGGTGAGCCCGGCGTAGGCAAGACCGCCATCGTTGAAGGTCTGGCACAACGCATCGTGAATGGTGAA
The DNA here is from genome assembly GCA_903872555.1 of uncultured bacterium. Lineage (GTDB taxonomy): Bacteria > Pseudomonadota > Gammaproteobacteria > Burkholderiales > Burkholderiaceae_D > Pernthalerella. Next base: position 3,078 of record CAIQLE010000143.1, on the reverse strand, counting down.
GTGCCTGACAGCCTGAAGAATAAACGCGTGCTGTCGCTGGACATGGCCTCCTTACTGGCTGGCGCGAAATATCGGGGTGAGTTTGAAGAACGACTGAAGACCGTGCTCAAAGAGCTTGCTCAGGATGAAGGTCAGACCATACTTTTTATCGATGAAATGCACACCATGGTGGGCGCCGGCAAAGCCGAGGGTGCGATGGATGCGGGCAATATGCTCAAACCCGCGCTGGCCCGTGGTGAGCTGCATTGCGTCGGTGCGACCACCTTAGATGAATATCGCAAGTACATAGAAAAAGACGCGGCACTGGAACGCCGTTTCCAGAAAATTCTGGTCGATGAACCCAGCGTCGAAGCCACCATCGCGATTCTTCGTGGTCTACAGGAAAAATACGAAGTTCACCATGGGGTTGACATTACGGACCCTGCCATCGTAGCCGCCGCCGAGCTGTCGCATCGTTATATTACTGACCGCTTCTTGCCCGACAAGGCGATTGATCTGATTGACGAGGCCGCCTCGAAAATCAAGATAGAAATCGATTCCAAGCCTGAAGTCATGGACAAGTTAGATCGTCGCCTGATACAGCTGAAGATCGAGCGCGAAGCCATGAAAAAGGAAAAGGACGAGGCTTCGCAAAAACGTCTGGGCCTGATTGAAGAAGAAATCACACGTCTCGATCGTGAATATGCGGATCTGGAGGAAGTCTGGAAAGCTGAGAAGCTCGCCGTTCAGGGCAGCCAGCACATCAAAGAAGAGATAGAAAAATTGCGCCTGCAAATGGAAGAAGCGCGACGCAAAGGCGACTGGCAGAAAATGTCGGAGCTGCAGTACGGTCGCATGCCTGAACTCGAAGCCAAACTCAAACAAGCCGACAAAGGCGTTGCAGTCGGTGATAAGCCGCGTCTCTTGCGTACTCAAGTAGGTGCAGAAGAAATCGCTGAAGTGGTGTCGCGTGCAACCGGCATTCCTGTTTCTAAGATGATGCAGGGCGAGCGCGATAAGCTCTTGCACATGGAAGATGATTTACACAAGCGCGTGGTTGGTCAGAATGAGGCCATCGTCGCTGTATCTGATGCGATCCGCCGTTCACGGGCTGGTCTGTCTGACCCGCATAGGCCTTACGGTTCTTTCATGTTCCTAGGCCCCACGGGCGTAGGTAAGACTGAACTGACCAAGGCACTGGCAGCTTTCCTGTTCGATACCGAAGAAGCCCTGATACGCATCGACATGAGTGAATTCATGGAGAAGCATTCTGTCGCACGACTGATTGGTGCACCTCCAGGTTATGTCGGCTATGAAGAAGGCGGCTATCTGACCGAGGCCGTGCGCCGCAAGCCTTATAGCGTGATCCTGCTGGATGAGATTGAGAAAGCTCACCCCGATGTGTTTAACGTGCTGCTGCAAGTGCTGGACGATGGCCGCATGACGGACGGACAGGGGCGTACGGTTGATTTCAAAAACACCGTGATTGTCATGACCTCCAATCTGGGCTCGCACAAAATTCAGTCCATGGAAGAGAGCGATCCTCAGCTGGTGAAGCTGGCAGTATTGGCGGAAGTGCGGGGTCATTTCCGTCCAGAGTTTGTCAATCGTATCGATGAAATCGTGGTTTTCCATGCGCTGGATGAAAAACAGATAGGTTCGATTGCACGCATACAGCTGCAAGTTTTGCAGCATCGACTGGCCAAGATGGATATTGGCATGAAGATCAGCGAAGCTGCTGTGCATAAGCTGGCCGATGCAGGTTTCGACCCCGTGTATGGAGCACGTCCCCTGAAGCGTGCGATTCAGCAAGAACTTGAAAATCCATTGTCCAAGGCGATTCTGCAAGGCCGTTTCGGACCCAAAGATACGGTGGAAATTGATGTGGCAGGTTCGGAGCTGGGATTTAAAAAAGCAGATTGAGACAGCGCAGGACAAATCAGTTTGCAGACGGATCAGTCTGACAAAGAACAGCCGGCAGAGATACTTCTGCCGGCTTTTTTATAAAAAAATGACCTCAGGGAGAATCAGCTATGGAATTCAGCACTTGTGATCTTTGCGACGCAAATGAAGACAATTTAGCCGACGGCACACTTGCTGTTCTGCCGCCCCAGTTCTTATCCTTTGGCAAGCGTGCGCGTTTTTCAGGTCCTGCGATTACGCTTAAAGTATTTGAAGACAATGTGCTGGTGCGTAGCGCCTTAGAACAGGCGGGCGAAGGAAAAGTACTCGTCGTTGATGGTGGGGGCAGTCTGCGCTGCGCCCTTGTCGGGGGGAATCTGGGCGTGCTGGCTGAGAAAAATGGCTGGGCCGGCATTCTCGTTTTTGGCTGTGTGCGCGACAGTGCAGAGCTCATGCACTGTGACATCGGCATCAAAGCACTCGCCACCCAGCCGCGCCGCAGTGTCCGTCAGGGGCGCGGAGATAAAGACTTGATCGTTGATATTGCAGGCGTCTTAGTTCGACCAGATGACTGGATTTATGCCAATGAGGATGGTGTGCTGGTATCTAGCACCAAGCTCCAATGAACTGAGGCAGCTGCTTTCATGACATGAAAACAGCTTTTCATATTGTGAAACGAAATCGGTGCGAGGCAGCGCGCCAGACTTCCATCTAGAGAAACGTCATTCCGCATCGCAAAATGAACATCATAAGCGTTTGATTTAAAACAATAATATTTATCTTATATGTCTTATATAAGACCTTGTTGCCTCGCAAAAAAAAGCCTAAGATCTTCTCCATAGATTTCAGTTTTACTTTCATCTGTGGCGCAACTCTAGGAGAAATGATCATGGCGACTCGCGAACAGCAAGTTCAGGCACTGGCAAAAGATTGGGCAGAAAATCCACGCTGGAATGGCATCAAGCGTAACTACACAGCCGAAGAGGTTGTCAGTCTTCGTGGTTCGGTTCAGATCGAGCACACTCTGGCCAAGCGCGGTTCCGAGAAGCTCTGGAATCTGCTGCACAATGAGCCATTCGTCAATGCACTCGGCGCCCTGACAGGCAACCAGGCGATGCAGCAAGTTAAAGCAGGCCTGAAAGCGATTTATCTGTCGGGCTGGCAGGTTGCTGGTGATGCCAATCTGGCGGGTGAAAT
>CAIQLE010000142.1 GCA_903872555.1 uncultured bacterium | reverse complement strand
CTTAGCCAGCGTTTCGCGTTCGGCATCGGTCACGATGCCATCCGCCAGCGCTTCACGCAGTTGCTTGCCGAAGGCGGCCTTCTTGCGCGACATCTGGTTCGAGAAAGCGGAAGCGACGATACCCGTCATGATCGCTGCCATACAGACGCCCAAAAAGCCCGTCACCAGAGCAATCAGCTGGCCGCCTGCGGTGATGGGTTCGACATTGCCGTAACCAGAAGTGATGGTGATGATGGCCCAGTAAATACAATGCGGTATCGATTCAAAGAATTGCGGCTGTATATGGCCTTCAGCAAAATACATGAGGGAGGCCGACACGATGGTTGCAATCACCAGCAGGAACAGGGCCGAGGCAAAGGCCTTGCGTTCGGAATGCACCGCCTGAAACAAGTCCTGTAATGCCGTGTTGTAGTTCGAGAGTTTCAGAATACGCAGCAGGCGCAGTACACGCAGCACACGCAGATCCAGATAAGGGAAGAGCGTATGTATATAAAAAGGCGCGGTTGCAAAAAAATCCACCAGACCAAAAAAACTGAACAGATACTCACGGCGGCCGCGCCAGGAACCACCATTCTCAGCCGCATAGCGTGCGCCATAGCTCCATGCGCGCAGCACATATTCAGTAGAGAAGAACATCACGCTCCAGAATTCAAATTCATGGAACCAGTGACCATACTCATTGTGAATTTCAGGAACGGAATCAATGACCACGGCAGCGCAATTGGTCAGCACAACAAAAGTGATGAGCCATTCGACGGCCTTACTGGCCCGGTTGCGGGCGGTTCCATCGAGGATCTGCATCAGGCGGCGTTTCATTTGTTTCTTCTTCTATTAGTCAGTCTGGGTCTGTCGGGAGGCTCGGCATGCTTCACGTTTCCGTTGGCAAAAAGTGCGAGCCACTACTTTATTTCTATGAGGGAAAAATCCACTGCACATGTAGTGCAGTGGAAGTACAAAATAGGTGTTCCTGTATTGTCAAAATTAGAAGCAAGTTCTCTATACTGGCTCATCACTCAAGAGGAGAGCCGTATGCGATTCGTTGTGATGCAAACTATCATGCAGACCTCAAAGCGCTTGCGCAAAGGAATTCAGTTGCGGCCACCTTCAGCAAACCCATCAGGCCCGCGCCGGCGTGACCGCACTGGCCTGATTCTTTTTTTGTTCGCGCTCATGCTAGTGCTCAGCGCGATGTTTCTGCTTTCACGCTGAGCGCCTTCAGTCAGTCGCAACCATTGGCTGCATCAATTAGCTGCGATACAACTGGCGCCACACGGCCTTTTCATCTTCCGTAGCACGCCCCGGTGTTTCGAATAACTGGTGCATGCTGGCTGTATCCCCGGCCGACATGATCTGGCGCATATTGCCCACCATCGTACGGAATTGCTCAAATGCGACTTCCGGCCTCTCGGCAATGGCGGCCATTGGTAACTGGCCTTTCATGGCCTGTTCACTTTCCAGTTTCGCCCGCTCAATCAGTATTTCAACTTCCTCTGCGGAGATATGCAGCTCGGCTGCAGCTTTCAGGATGTGCTGATGCTCTTCTTCGCTCAGCTCGCCATCTTTCAGATGAGCCATCAGTTCGTTGTGCATCACTTCACGATCTTTATGCAGCTGATCATTGAAGGCAGTCGACAGCACCGCAGCAGGCACCGCAAAAATGCCGATACCGACCAGCGCCATGATGATGGTCATCAGGCGACCGACAGGCGTGACCGGCGAAATATCGCCATAGCCCACCGAAGCCAGTGTCACCACGGCCCAGTAAATCGACTGCGGAATATTTTCAAATTTGTCGGGCTGGGCATCATGTTCAAACAGATAGCCCAGACTGGCGGTCAGCACGACCAGCAGCAACATGATGAAGGTCGATGCGGCAATCACAGGCCATTCGCGCTTGAGCGCTTTCAGCAGGGTGCCGGTTGAAGTGGTGTAACGAGTCAGCTTCAAGAGCCGCATCAGTCGGAAGATCCGCAGGAAACGCAGGTCAAACAATTGATGCAGCATGCTCTCTAAGAAGAAGGGCACGATCGCCAGGAAGTCGATCATCACGATCGGTGTCTTGGCGTAGCGATAGCGTCCCAGGCCTTTGGCGAATTCAGGATTTTCAACGCAGGAATACAGACGGAAAATGTATTCCATGGAGAAGATGAACACCGCCACGGCATCGAGCACAATGAAATGCACGTTCAGTACATAGTGTATGGATTCAACCGATTCCAGCACCACGGCACAGACCGATATGAAGACCCACCAGACCACAAAGCTGTCCAGCATTTCCTGCAGGCGGCCACTGGTCTCGGTCGGATGCAGCAGTGCATACACTTGTTGACGGAAGGTGCGGCCCTGGTTCATCTCGCGGAATTCCTTCATGGCAGGAATCACCATGCGGAACAGCTTGGCCAGTCGCAGCAGTCGCAGCGCACGCAGCATGCGCAGATCAATGGCGATCAGCGAGAACATCGACAGATAGAAAGGCAGGATGGCTGCCAGATCGATCAGTGCATAAGGGCTGCGTACAAAGGCAAAGCGTGATGAGCGTGCTTTGGCAAAGTCCGGATCTTCGGGGGCTACATAAAAGCGCAGTACATACTCGATCGTGAATGCGGCCAGTGAAAACTGCTCGAAGGCAGTGAACAGCCAGGCATAAGGATCATGCACCACCGGAATCTGCTCTGCCAGCAAAGACAGGGCATTCAGAACGATCAGTACAAAGATGTAGTGGTCGAATTTTTTCTGGAAATTATTCGGATTATTCGGGTCGAACAGCCATGCGTAAACGAATTGACGCACGGTGAGTGACTGTTGCGGGCTGCTGGTGTCGTTAGTAGTTTGCATCCATGGTCTCCTGTGCGTCAGAATTTAACTTCGCGCACATTGATCTGCGAATAGCCGCGACCGCAGATAGCGACGCGCAAAGGGACGGGTTCTTTGATGGGCTCATTGTCAGCGATGGCGGCGTACATGAACGATGCGCCATCTGGTGGCTTGGGCGAACCCTTTTCAATGATGATGGCGCCGTGCGTTTCCAGCACGGTGCGGTCGCAGGCAGCAGAAAATAGGAGTCCATTCGGATGCGCGACGTTTTTCAGATCCGCCAGTGGACCACCGCTGGCAACCAGGGCATCACGGCATGACAGCCAGGTTGCCTCGGGTGCATCGCAAGCGGCAATCCCAGTAGGTTTGCCACCTTCACGATTCTTACCTGCCCCTTCCAGCCAAGTGGCGACTTTTTCGCCATGGGCCTTGGTTTCTTCAGTATGGACACCTTCAGACCAGGTGATCACACCCAGTCGTATCACCATGAAACCGACGACCATGGCAATGATGACGAAGATGGCATCGACCGTACTGAAATAAGGTCGTTTTTCCTGAGGTTCAGATACGGGCTGATCCGTCGCGCCGCCTGGTGCTTGCATGCTTCCCCCTAAAATTTGGTGCTTTTAAATGCCAAGTTGCTAATGAGTTTCTTTTTTTGAAAGTGTGCTCTTGGCGGTGACACGAAGTTTATTCAACATTCGGATTGTTGTCACCGAGAAAGTCCTGAAAGGGGGCGACTATTGTTGACTCTTGCAAGCCGCTTAATACTGCAGCGAGGTTTGGGTCTGAGCCCGTGCTATGCTCGCAGCCAACAAAAACTCAGCGTTTTCAAGCACAAAGGAGACTTGCCTCATGTTATTCAGTCACTTTCAAATGATTTCTTCCCGTTTTAATCTCCGTCAGGTTTCCGGCGCTGTCAGCGTCGCGGCAGCCTTGATCCTGTCGGCACCGGCGCTGGCTGTCTGCCCGGACGATGCTGCCATCGACGCCTATCTCGTGGATTTCGCCAAACTTCAGGTCAGCAAGGGCTTTGGGAATGACATCAGCCTGGCCGATGCGGAATGCGCCAAAAATAAGCTGGGTAAAAAACTGCCTCTATATCTGGGTAAGCTGGTTGGTTACAAAGCGGGCTTCACCAATCCGGCGCTGCAGAAGCGTTTTGGCGTGGATGGCCCGAAGTGGGGCTATATGTATAACCGCAATATGATCGACATGATTGCTGTCCTGCCCGCTGATTTCGGCGCCCGTCCTTTGTATGAAGCGGATCTGGTGGTCGAAGTGAAGGATGCGCGTCTGGCCGATGCCAAGACACCACTCGAAGCACTGAATTATCTGGAAGCGGTTGTGCCCTTCATTGAACTGCCTGACCTGATGCTGGAAGGCCAGTTCAGCGGTACGAATATGATTGCGACCAATGTCGCTTTTCGTGGCGGTGTACTGGGCATGGAGCTGCCTATAGTAAAAACCCAGGCCTTTCTGGATGCGATGGCGAATATGACCGTGATCATGGTCGACGAAAACGACAACAACAAAGAACTGGGCCGTGGCAAAGGCAGTGCCCTGATGGACAACCCTATCAATGCGGCGATGTGGCTGGCCAGAGAACTGAAGAAAGATGGTATCACTCTGAAGAAGGGTGATCTGCTGAGTCTGGGCGGTTTTTTTCCTCCGCAACCGACGAAATCCGGGATGAAGGTCAGGCTGCAGTATGTAGGCCTGCCGGGTGACCCTGCACTGACGGTGGAATTCAACTGAGCTCGCTGATTCAAACTATGCATACAAAGGGTACGATGCATACATACGATGCAGACTAACGGCAGCTGATATAAAAAAGAGGAACACATGATGGCTCAGTATTCGCGGTTTCTGCCCTGGGTGATGACGGGTTTCGGGATCTTTCTGCTCTTGCCGG
>CAIQLE010000141.1 GCA_903872555.1 uncultured bacterium | reverse complement strand
TGAACTCCATCAGCACACGGCTTACGCTTACACTGGCGGCAAGACCTTTGATGCCAGCAAGCCGACCGCCGTCTTCATCCATGGCGCACAAAACGATCATTCTGTGTGGGCACTGCAGACACGTTATTTTGCACATCATGGTTTTTCAGTTCTGGCCGTCGATCTGCCCGGACACGGACGCAGCAAGGGCGCACCGCTCAGCAGCGTGGAAGCGATGGCGGACTGGCTGAATTCATTGTTAGATATGGCGGGAGTCAGCAAAGCCCTGCTGATAGGTCACAGCATGGGCTCACTGATTGCACTCGAAGCGGCTGCCCGCGTGCCCGCCAGAGTGGCAGGCGTTGCGCTGGTCGGCACGGCCTACCCTATGAAGGTATCAAACATGTTGCTCGACACCTCGCGTGATCACGAAGCACTGGCGATTGATATGGTGAACATCTGGTCGCACTCGGGCATTGCACAAAAACCTTCCGCACCAGGGCCAGGCTTTTATGTACAAGGTGGCAGTCGCCGTCTGATGCAGCGCATTTCACAAGGCAATCCGGCCAAGGTCTTCTATACCGATTTTTCAGCCTGCAATGCTTACGCCCATGGCGAAGAGGCCGCCGCCGCCCTGTTATGTCCGGTGATGTTTCTCTTGGGCCGCAAGGATATGATGACGCCCGCCAAAGCGGCTGCACCTCTGATTGCCAAACTGCCCCGTGCCAGTGTTGTGGTGGTTGAGGCCTGTGGTCATGATTTGATGGCTGAGCAACCCGATCAGGTGCTGGATCAGCTGATGGGTTTTGCTAAGGGCGCACTGAAGTAATCCGACAAAGACACGGACAAAGACTGTCCAAGCATCTGCTCTATGCGGGGCGCCAGTGCAGATGGCTGGGCTGGCGCGAAAGCAAAGCGCAGGTAAAGATCGGCCAGCGTCAGTTTTTGCGGATTGGCCAGCAAGGCCCAGCGGTCTTGTCTCAATTGTGCGCGACGGCGCAGGCCAAATCCCTGCGGCCGTTCGGCGCGTATGCGACCCACCCAGCCTGCATCCAGCATGCGCTGCAACAGGCTTTCGGATTCTTCAAAACCCAGATGGGTCAGCTCGCGAATTTTCAGGGCATCTACCGCGCCATGCTCTGCGCGCGCATCCACCAAAACTTTCATCACATCGACCGCATCCAGAAATTCACTGCCGGGCGCAGCGCTGTGCCACCAGCGTTCATACCGCACCACCGGCAAAGCCGCTGCCACCACTGCACCCAGAAGCGTAATGAACCAGAACAGATAAACCCAGATCAGAAAAATCGGCACCGCAGCCAGTGCACCATAAATCAAACGATAACTGCCACCCATGCTGATAGACATCGCAAATACCCGGCGCGTGATTTCAAAGGCAATCGCCGCTACCACGCCGCCGATCACGGCTTCGCGCCAGTCAACGGAACGATTCGGTACTGTCAGATACAAGAGTGAAAAAGCCAGCGTCGACAAAGTGAGCGAGACCAGCAAATTGAGCGAACTTCGTAACCAAGACCATTCACGCGATACCGCACTGCTCAGCGGCAGAAATTCGGTAGCAGCAGAGACCGAAGCACCAATTAACAAAGGGCCGAAAGTCATGATGGCCCAATAGGTGATCATGCGCTGCACGAAAGGCCGTGAAGTTTTGACGCGCCAGATACGATTCAAAGTGCGATCAACTGTGCCGAACATCAGTATGGCCGTTACCATCAGAAACACCGCACCTACTGCCGACAAGCGGCTGGCCTTGGCTGAAAACTGACTCAGGTAATCGAGTATCGTATTGGCTATACCTCTGGGCATCAGCGATTGCACAAAATACGCTTCGAGCGACTCGCGGAAGGTGGTGAACAGTGGAAAGGTGGTAAAGATCGCAAAAGCAATCGTCAGCACCGGCACCAGTGCCAGCACGGTAGTAAAGGTCAGGCTGCCCGCCACTTCGGGCAAACGCTCTTCTTTCAGGCGTCGCACAACAAAGCGCAAGAGATCGCGCATCTGCACGCGGGTCCAGCGTCTGGAAAGTTGGGTCATGCTTGAATTCATGCGGGTTTCTCTGGTGACTCGAAGGCGTGCTGCCATACATCACAGTCAGATCATTCCCAAAGTCAGACCCGTCGTCTGTCTCAAGCTGTGGCAAGGATCTCTGTGCTAAAGCACCCTATAATACCAAGCCATGACCCAGCCACTGCTCAAGATTCTCATTCTCTACTACTCACGCCATGGCGCTACGCGCAAACTGGCTGAACTGATTGCGCAAGGCGCGGAGAGCGTTGCCGGCTGCGAAGCCATACTGCGTACCGTGCCCGCCGTATCGCCAGTGACTGAAGCCAGCGAACCTGCCATACCTGACAGCGGCGCACCTTATGTCGAACTGAGCGATCTGGACCAGTGCGCAGCGCTGGCACTGGGCTCACCTACCCGCTTCGGGAATATGGCTGCGTCCATGAAATATTTTTGGGATAGCAGCAGCGCACAATGGTTGTCAGGTGCTTTGTCCGGCAAACCTGCCTGCGTGTTCACCTCCACCGGCAGCCTGCATGGCGGACAAGAATCCACCCTGCTGTCCATGATGCTGCCCCTGCTGCACCATGGCATGCTGATCACAGGCCTGCCTTACACCGAAGGCGCTCTGATGACGACTCGCAGCGGTGGCTCACCGTATGGCGCAACCCACTGGTCTGGCATGGCGGGCGATCAGCCCATCACCGAAGACACTCGACTGCTCAGCATCGCGCTCGGCAAACGTCTGGCACAGACTGCAAAGAAACTACACAGCACATGACGGAATCGCCAACACAATCACGCCTGCATCTGATCTCATCGCTCAGTCTGGTCGGACTCATCATGCTGTGCGTTGCATGGGAACTGGTACTGGCACCTTTGCGGCCTGGCGGTTCCTGGATGGTGATCAAAGTCATCCCGCTACTGGCACCACTGGCCGGCACATTAAGACGCAATATCTACACCCTGCAATGGGCTTCGATGCTGGTGCTGCTGTATTTTATTGAAGGCGTGGTACGCGCCTGGAGCGAACGCGGCCTGTCACAGTGGCTTTCTGGACTAGAGATTCTGCTCTCTGCTCTGTTCTTTTTTTGTGCGATATTTTTCCTGCGCCCGTACAAACAAGAAGCGAAAAAACTCGCCAGAGAAGCCATCGCCAAAGCCTCGGCCCATCATGAGCACTGAATTTCTTGCGCAATGTAGTGCCATTGTCGGTGACAGTCATTTGCTCACTGGCGAAGCAATGCGGCCCTTTCTTACCGACTGGCGTGGACGTTTCACCGGCAGTGCACTCGCCGTAGCCCGCCCCGCCAATACTCAGGAAGTCGCGGCACTGGTAAGTCTGTGTGCACAACATCAGGTGCCCATCGTGCCGCAAGGCGGGAATACGGGGCTGGTACTGGGCAGTGTGCCTGATGCCAGTGGTACTGCCATCGTGCTCTCTCTCGCGCGCCTGAACCGCATTCGAAACATCGACAAAACCAACCACACCCTGACAGCAGAAGCTGGTTGTCTGCTACAGCAAGTGCAACAGGCGGCAGACAGTCAGGACAGTCTGTTCCCTTTGTCTCTGGCTTCCGAGGGCAGCTGCACCATAGGAGGCAATCTGTCGACCAATGCCGGTGGCACTGCGGTGCTGCGCTATGGCAGCATGCGCGACCTCACCTTAGGTCTGGAAGTAGTGACAGCTCAGGGTGATATCTGGAACGGCTTGCGCGGACTGCGCAAAGATAATACTGGCTATGATTTGCGTGACTTATTCATTGGTGCTGAAGGCACCCTGGGCATCATCACGGCAGCGGTTCTGAAACTCTATCCCAAGCCTGCAGCACGCATGACGACTCTGCTGGCCGTGGACAGTCCGGCCAAGGCGCTGGCCTTACTGACGCTGGCGCAACAAGCCTGTGATGCCAGCCTGACTGGCTTTGAATTATTGTCTGAATTCTGTCTACAACTGGTAGAAAAACATTTCTCTGCACTGCACACACCGTTTGCCGCACGACATCCGCATTATGTGCTGATGGAAATCTCAGATACAGAATCTGAAGCGCACGCACAAGCGCTGCTTGAACGCCTGATTTCCAGCGCCATAGAGCATGATCTGGTGCGCGATGCCGTCATCGCCAGTTCGCTGAGCCAGTCTGCTGCACTGTGGGCACTACGTGAACATATTTCGGAGGCGCAGGCAGCTGAAGGCAAGAACATCAAACACGACATCGCTGTGCCTGTGTCACATATTGCAGCCTTCATCAAGGATACGGATGCACTGCTGCAAACTCAATTTCCCGGCTGCCGCATGGTGACCTTCGGTCATCTGGGTGACGGTAATTTGCATTACAACGTATCCGCACCGGCAGGACAAAGCGATACAGAATTTTTACTGCAGCAGGAAGCCGTCAATCTGTGCGTGCACGACCAAGTGCATCACTATGGCGGATCCATCTCAGCCGAACATGGGCTGGGGGCATTGAAGCGTGATGAAATCAAGCGTTACAAATCCGGGACTGAGCTGAACATGATGGTGGCAATCAAGCGGGCGCTAGACCCGCTTAACCTGATGAACCCAGGCAAATTGCTCTGAGTTCTTAACACTCATGAGGTCCCCATGCACCCTGCCCTGCCCGGCGCACTCTTAGCTGCGCTGCTTTTCAATCTCAAACAGCCTGCCTTCGCTATTTATCGTTGCGAACAACAAGGCCAGATCACTTATACCGACCTGCCCTGCAGTGGTACAGAGCTGAACATCAGCACTGCACGCAACTCAGCGCCTGAGCATGAGAAAGATACGGACAAACTCGCTAAGGAAAAATCTGAAGTAGCACGCCTGCAAAAACTGCGCGAGCAGCGAGAGCATCAGGATCAGCAAATTCACGATCTGGCTGTGCGCGGTGCGGCACTGCGCGAAAAGAAATGCCGCTCACTCGCACTCAAACTGAAATGGCGGCAGGAAGACGTGCGTGAAGCGCCTCTCCATAGCCAGCAAAAAGCCAGAACAAAAGAGCGCCGCGCGGCGGAAACTTATCAAAATGAGTGCAGGTAATCCTGCGTACCCGGCCATTTCGTCTGCGAAAGCATGAAATTCGCCTATGAAACCGCAGATTCTTTGAAAGAAAACAGCTTAAAATCTCAGATGAATCCATGACAACATGGCCATAATAATTTCAAACAATCAGTAAGGACAAAACATGGAAGCTCATGAAGCAAGCGAGGCCATCGAAGAAGGTCACGGCACACCTTTCAAATCAAAGGCAGCACTGCAGATCTCGGTACTTGCCCTGATCCTGGCACTGACCAATCTGGGCGGGTCCAATTCAACCAAGGCATCAGGCGAGCATGACATTGCCGCCTCCAATTATTATTCTTTTTATCAAGCCAAAAACGTCCGGCAGACACAGTACAAACTGGCTTCGGATCAGTTAGAAATCACTTTGGCCAGCGACAGCAAAATCAATCCTGCTGCCAAAGAAAAAATTCAAAAGACACTGGCTGAATATAAAAAGAAAATAGAGCGCTATGAGTCAGAGCCCGATACCGGCGAAGGCAAAAAAGAATTGATGGAAAAAGCCAAGCACGAGGAACACGAGCGCGATCTCGCACTGCGCAAAGACCCCTGGTTTGACTATGCTGCCAGCTTGCTGCAGATTGCAATTGTCCTGGCCTCGGTCGCGATTGTGGTGTCCAATCCCTTGTTGCTGGGCACGTCGTTTGTGGTTGGTCTGCTGGGAATTTTATCGTCTCTGAATGGCGTGTTTTTGTTGATCTGACCGTCCGTCCTAGCAAGTACCTGAACGAGTAGACTGCGATTGCTGGCTACACCCAATGAGCTTGCAGGCCACTCCTCAGCGATGAGCAGCCTGCAAGCCAAGTCTGACACCCTTACGCAAGAAAAGCTTAATTCATACAGAAATTAAGTTTTATCTTTCGCAGCAGATTTCACATCCCCATATCCCGCCTGGGCCTTGCCCGCCACCTTCTGCGCCACACCTTTGGCCTGGACTGATTTGTTGCCTACAACATTGCCGGCAACTTCTTTGGCCTTACCTTTCATTTCCTCAATTCGACCTTTGATTTGATCTTTGTTCATGATGCATTCCTTTGAAAGCGTTTAAATACGATCAGACGGCAAACACCCTGCAGATCCGAGCTGGTATCCATTTAAACAATGAAGCCCATCCCTGACCCGCCTTACTTGGAGAATAGTTCCAGCCCATGGTTCGAAAGACTGATAAAAAATCAGGCACAAGGTTTTACATTACGTTTTGCACTACTTAATTTATTTCAATGATTGCTGTGTATGTTTTTTGGAATTCGCCGCATCAGATTGGATTGAAGAATTTTACGAATTCATAGCTGAAACTTGATAAGGACCATTCCGGTCAAAAGACGGTTCATGATAATTGTTCATTCTTGAAAGGATGAGGCTATGAAAGTTTTTAATACAGTCGCGCTAAGCGCCATGTTCATAGGGACGGCGATGAATTTAATTGCCTGCTCGGGCATGTCAGAGCGAGATAAAAATACCGCGATTGGTGCAGGTGCGGGGGCGGTTGGCGGAGCCATTCTTACTGGCGACAGCGCGGTTGGAACGGTGGGTGGCGCAGCAG
>CAIQLE010000140.1 GCA_903872555.1 uncultured bacterium | reverse complement strand
TCTCGGCGGGTGCTTTCACAACGACGCGCTTGATACCGGCCTGTGGTGGCTCTTCTTGGGGTTTGGTCTTGGGCAGGGTCTTGGGTGGAATCTTGCCGAAATATTTTTCCGCCAGCACGCGCACTTTGCTGGCATCAACATCACCTGCAATCACGATGGTGGCGTTGTTCGGCGCATACCAGCGCTGATACCATTCCAGCGCATCAGAAGCGGTCATATTCTGAAGATCATTCATCCACCCGACCACGGGATTTTTGTAGGGATGAGCTACATACGCCGTTGCATTCAGCGCTTCATACATCAGTGAAATCGGCTGATCATCTGTACGCAGACGGCGCTCTTCCATCACGACCCGTATCTCTTTGGCGAATTCTTCAGGATTCATGCTCAGGTTCTGCATGCGGTCGGCTTCCAGCGCCATCACTTGTTCCAGACGGGATTTTTCAACCTGCTGGTGATAAGCGGTGTGATCCTTGCTGGTGAATGCATTGTCGCGCCCACCGAGTGCGGCCACTTTGGCACTGAAGTCACCGGGTTTGAGTTTCTTGGTACCTTTGAACATCATGTGCTCCAGCACATGGGCCACGCCCGTGGTGCCGTTCTGTTCATCCATGCTGCCCACGCGATACCACACCATATTGACGACGGTAGGAGCGCGCCGGTCTTCTTTGACGATAATGCGCAGGCCATTGCTGAGCCTGAACTCCTGAGCCGCGCTGGCAGCCTGAGCTGCTGCGGGACATAGTGCGAAGCTGAAACTACTCAGCAGTACAAGCCAACCAAGTCGGAAATTCATCGTCTTTGCTCTGATAAAATTGGGGAAGTAAGCAGCTGATTCTATCTGCTCCTCTGTTTCCTCGCAGCGCACCCCGGGCATCAATGTTTAAGTTCTTCAAGAAAAAGCCAGAAGCTTCCGTCGCCGCACCCGTGCCTGCCCAGCCAGCGCCGGATGACAAGCCAGCCGCCGCACCCGAAGTAGTCAGGCAAGCCTGGCTGGGCCGGCTGAAGGCGGGCTTGTCACGCACCTCTTCCGGCATTGCCACGCTGTTCACGGGCACCCGCATTGATGACGTCTTATATGAAGAGCTGGAAGCGGCGCTGCTGATGGCCGATGCCGGCGTGGCCGCTACGGCCTATCTGCTGGATGCGCTCAAAATACAGGTCAGGCAGCAGAAACTGAGCGAGGCGTCACAGGTCAAGGCAGCCCTGCGCAGTCTGCTGCTGGATTTGCTGAAGCCACTCGAAAAGCCCTTGTTGCTGGGACGTGAGCAACCGCTGGTGATCATGATTGCCGGTGTGAATGGTGCGGGTAAGACCACCACCATAGGCAAACTGGCGAAACACTTTCAGGCCCACGGACAGAAAGTCTTGCTGGCTGCAGGCGACACCTTCCGTGCCGCTGCACGTGAACAATTGACGATTTGGGGTGAACGCAATGATGTGGCCGTGATTGCGCAGGAATCAGGCGATCCTGCGGCAGTCGCCTTTGATGCGGTGCAGGCCGGACGCGCGCGCGGTGTGGACGTCGTCATGGTCGATACGGCTGGCCGCTTGCCTACCCAGTTACACCTGATGGATGAGCTGAAAAAAATCAAGCGCGTGATTGCCAAGGGCATGGAGTCGGCGCCGCATGAAATTCTGCTGGTCATTGATGGCAATACCGGACAAAATGCGCTCGCTCAGGTACAGGCCTTTGATGATGCACTTACGCTGACGGGACTGGTAGTCACCAAGCTAGACGGCACGGCTAAGGGCGGCGTGCTGGCCGCCATCGTCAAGAATCGTCCGGTGCCGGTCTATTTCATCGGTGTCGGCGAAGCGATCGATGATCTACAGCCCTTTGTTGCCGCCGAATTTGTTGATGCCCTGTTAGGCTGATTTCTCACCATGTCCATCATTTCCTTTTCTCACGTATCCAAACAGTATCCCGGTGAAGTCACCGCACTGACGGATGTCACGTTTTCCATTAAGGAAGGCGAGCTGGTTTTTCTGGCCGGCCCCTCGGGCGCAGGCAAGTCCACGCTGCTGAAACTGATAGCAGGTATAGAACGGCCGAATGGAGGTGTGCTGCTGGTCAGTGGACAGGACATGCGCAAAGTCAGTCGCGCAGCATTGCCTTTTCTGCGCCGTAAATTGGGCCTGATCCTGCAACAGCATCGCCTGCTGAATGACCGCAGCGTACTGCAGAATGTGATGCTGCCACTGATTATCAGTGGCTCTACGATGAAAGAAGCAGAACAGCGTGCGCGTATGGCGCTGGAACGGGTCGGCCTCTCCGGCAAGGCGGATTTATTGCCGCAGGTGCTGTCTGGCGGGCAGCAGCAGCGCGTCTCGATTGCGCGCGCCATAGTGCACAAGCCGCGCATCATTCTGGCCGATGAGCCCACGGCCAATCTGGACCGAGAGAGTGGCGC
>CAIQLE010000139.1 GCA_903872555.1 uncultured bacterium | reverse complement strand
GAATGCCGCAGTGATGACGAAGGAAGCTCAGACCTGATGCCAATCAAATTATTCACAATAATTTTAAGCGGGGCACTTGGCAGTACCTTGCTGATGTTTTCAATGGCTGGTTTTGCTGTTGATGCAGCACAGGTGCCGCAACAAAAGCAAACCAAGCCGGGCTTATATTTGAATGCACGCGAGGCCTATGCGCTCAAGCAGCAGTTAGGTGAGAAAGCTTTATTTGTGGACCTGCGTACCCGCAGCGAAATTATTTATGTGGGCATGCCGACGCTGGTTGATGCACAGGTACCCTTGCTGGAGTATCCGCCGAATGCGCCCTGGGATGAGAAGCTGGGTCGTTTCAAAATCGAATTCAATCTTGATTTTGAAAATGAAATTGCCCGTCGCATGACAGCGCATCATCTGAATAAAAATGACACATTGATCCTGATGTGCCGTTCAGGAGACCGCTCTGCGCCCGCCGTTAATTTGCTGACAGAGCAGGGTTACACCAAGGTCTACAGTGTGGTGGATGGCTTTGAAGGAGACCTGGCAAAAGAAGGTCCGCAGACAGGTCAGCGCGTTATCAATGGCTGGAAAAATTCAGGGTTGCCTTGGACGTACAAGCTGGAGAAAGACAAGTTGTATTTTCCAGCGAACTGATTACCTCCTGCGCTGCCATCTTGCATGGAAAATGAGGCCTAGCAGCGTCAGTACGCAAAAGGCGATGCCAGCATAAAAAGTGAAGGCAGCGCCTAGTTGATCCCACAGTGCGCCGGCAATCACACTGGCCAGCAACATCGCCATGCCACTAAATAAATTAAACACTCCGAACGCCGTGCCGCGCAGATCTTCCGGAGCGACACTCGCAACCATGCTGGCCAACAGGCCTTGCGTCATACCCATGTGAACCCCCCAGAGTGCCACACCTCCCAGTAATGTCAGCCAGTCACCCGGCATCGCCAGTAAGCAATCAGCTGCAATCAACAGCAAGAGGCCAAGCGCGAGCATGTGCTGATGATTCATGCGGTCTGAGAGTTTTCCAAAAGGATAGGCTGAGGCGGCATACACGATATTCATTGCTACCATGACCAGCGGCACCAGCGCGACAGCGATACCCAGTTGTTGCGCTCTGAGCACCAGAAAGGCTTCCGAGAAGCGTGCGAGCGTAAATGCTGCGCCCAGCACCACAATCCACCAGTAGGCTGAACCCAGGCGTTTCAGATTGACGCGCGTGATGGGATTGCTTCTGTGTGTCTGTATATCGCGCTGGGGTTCATGTACGCCAATCATCAGCACGATGACAGCGAGCAGGCCGGGTATAACAGCGACCCAGAAGACAGCACGAAAATCATTCTGCCATAGCAGCATCAGGCCCACAGCGAGCAGTGGCCCCAGAAAAGCGCCTACTGTATCGAGTGATTGGCGTAAACCGAATGCTGCGCCACGTATTGAAGGTGGTGTGATGTCAGCGATTAGCGCATCCCTTGGCGCGCCGCGTATACCTTTGCCTGTACGGTCTATGAAACGTGCGGCGAGTATGAGACCACTGCCTGTAGCGATGGCAAATAAGGGTTTGCTGAAAGCACCCATTGCATAGCCAAGTACGGCAAGTCCTTTACGTTTGCCCAGATAGTCTGACAGCGCGCCAGAAAAAATCTTGACGATGAGTGCAGTCGACTCGGCTATGCCTTCAATCAGGCCGACCATCAGTGCGCTTGCGCCCAGCGTGCCGACCATAAGCCGGAAAATCGCAAGCTGGACGGCGGAAAGACCTATTGAATGTCTTACCCGTGCCGCTGTCGCAAATATGATTCACGCCAAAGCATCAGCAATG
>CAIQLE010000138.1 GCA_903872555.1 uncultured bacterium | reverse complement strand
CTGCTTTTGCCAGCAATATCAGCTGCTGACCCGTGAATACATTCAATTCACTCTCTAAAGGAAAGCGGCTGCCACTTTCAAAAATACCTCCGCAGTGGAACCAATCCATTATGATTTTTACACAAGGCAGACTTTCAAATTCCACCGCTAGTCTCAGAGTTTTTTCTGCCCTGGCACAATCGGATGAATTGAGATAATTCATGTGGGTAATCAGTAGCTGCAATGATAGGGCATCGCTGTTTTTTGCAACAATAGTTAAAGCGGCATCCAGCCTGATCGACTTATAAGGACGCAGACTGGTCCATAGCCTCAGAAATATATGGATAGCCTCGCTGTCTTTTTTTTCTGCCAAAAAAATGATGTAGTCAGGAATTTTGTCTATATGCGCTTCACTGACCGGCACCTGAAAGTGAAGCAAGCATTCGAATGCCACTGCATTGGCCTGACAATGAACGGCAACAAAGAGCTTGTCTGCCATTGCATTTCTTGTTTCGGTAGGCACCGATTCAAGCAGAAGACTGAGCGTAGTCGTATCCCGCACAAAGATAAACGCCAACTCTAGAAAACTCATGCCCAAGTTATCCGACTGTTGCAGCACCGACTGGCCTGCACTGATCAGTGCGTCAATTTCAGGCAAGTCTGATTTAAGCAGCGCCATTTCGAAGCGCTCAGCACGGGATAATGGAGCTTGCTTAGATGATTCACTGCTGCTGGCCGCACTCAGCATGGGATAGTTGCTGGATAAGGTCTCAGCATCTGATGAAGTATTCGCCTGAGAAGATGAAACGGGATGCACAGGTATTTGCTGCTGAGTGAGAACCGGAACAGCCTGAGTCACTATGGTTTTCTGCAACGGCTCTTGTGTCTGCATTTGAGTGTTAACGCTCGGATCCGGATCCGTATTCGTCTGCGTTTGCTGCACACCGGCAATGATGGGTCTCATACTGATTGCTCCCTGTCTTGAAGTCATGCGCACGGAATGTGCGCACAAACCGGCGATAGGTAACAGGGGAATCAGATGAAGTTCATTGCACAAGCCTCGTGCAATGAGATTTTGAAATTTAATCGATGAAAAGATCAAATTTCAGATTTGTCTTAGATGAAAAATCTGAAGCTCGATGGATGGACAGCGGATCTTGCGTCACAAAAAACGGATTAAAAATTCCTGAAAGTTGCCTGCATCCACTGCAGGAAACTCAGCACTTCAGGTCGCTCTGCGACTGGTTTTTCATACACCACATAATAAGCATGGGGTGGTGTGCTCATCTGCAATTCAAATAAGCGCACGATTTCGCCGGCAGCAATCATATCGCGCGCAAAATGCTCGCGAGTCAGGCCTACGCCATGTCCGTGCTTGACCATTTCCAGCAAGAGACCTAGATCATCCACTCTGACGCCCGTTGCAGGCTCAGGCCAGTCTAATCCTGCGGCTTCCAGCCAGGGCTGCCAGGGTTCCAGTGCTGAACGTATGAGTGTGGCTTTTTGCAGATCGGCGGGCACGCGTATATCGCCGACCTGTTCCAGATAGGCCGGGCTGGCCACGACAAATGTAGGCTCGGAGAACAACTTGTCGCATTGCAGATTCGGATATTTTCCGGGGCCGAAGCGCACTTCCACATCACTCTCTGCCAGCGACAGATCATAGAGTGGTACGGACAGATAAATTTCTATGGCGATTTCAGGATGCTGCTGCGTGAATGAGGCCAGCTGCGGCACCAGCATGTAACGCGCAAAGGTCGGCGGCACGGTGATCTTCACGCGCGGCTGCACTGAGGCGGCGCGGCGCGGCATAGGAAAGTCCGTCAGTGTGCGCAAAGCCTGGCGCACTACATCCAGATAACGGCGACCAAATTCAGACAGGCCGACATTGCGGCCATCACGCACAAACAGACGCTCGCCTACAAATTCTTCCAGCAAGCGTATGCGATGTGACAAGGCCGAAGGGGTGATGCACAGCTCTTCTGCAGCCAGTGCAAATGAACCGTGTCTTGCAGCTGCTTCAAAAGCAGACAGTGCGTGGACCGGTGGAATGCGTGTTGCCATGACAACCTTAATCAGTAGAGCATCATCACCAGCGGATGATCTTGCCCGGGTTCAGAATATTATTCGGGTCCATGGCATGTTTGATGGAGCGCATCACATCAATCGCAGCTTCACCATGCTCATCCACCAGAAAATCCATCTTATGCAGACCGACACCATGTTCACCGGTACAGGTGCCGTTCATGGCGATAGCACGCGCGACCATGCGTGCATTCACGCCTTCGGCTCGCGCCACATCGGCAGCATCATTCGTATCCACCAGCATCTGCACATGGAAATTACCATCGCCGACATGGCCAATGATGCCGTGAATAATATGTTCACGCTCGCAATCAGCCTTGGTCTCCAGCAGGCAATCCGCCAGACGTGAAATAGGCACGCAGCAATCGGTTGAAATGGCGCGGCAACCGGGACGCAGCTGCAGCAGCGCAAAGTAGGCATTGTGCCTTGCCTGCCACAGACGGGAGCGGTCTTCGGGACGCGTGGCCCACTCAAAACCGATAGCACCAAACTCGGCAGCAATATGCTGCACGACTTCTGCCTGCTCTTTCACACCGTGCTCACTGCCATGGAACTCAAACATCAGCAGAGGCTTTTCAGGCAGGCTGAGTTTGTCATGCTGGTTGATGGCTCTGACACTGCTCTCATCCAGAAACTCTACCCGCGCTACCGGCACGCCCATCTGTATGGTCTGTATGACGGTGTTGACTGCGCTGGCAATGTCAGTGAAAGAACAGATCGCCGCCGACACCGCTTCCGGCTGAGGATAAATTTTCAGCGTGATTTCAGTGATGATGCCCAGCGTACCCTCGCTACCTACAAACAGGCGCGTCAGGTCATAGCCGGCAGAAGATTTTTTTGCACGTGTACCGGTCTTGATGATTTTTCCGGCAGCGGTTACGACCGTCAGCGCCAGCACGTTCTCGCGCATGGTGCCGTAACGCACAGCATTCGTGCCCGAGGCACGGGTCGCGGTCATACCGCCTATAGAAGCATCGGCACCGGGATCGATAGGGAAAAACAGACCGGTGTCTTTGATCTCTACATTCAGCTGTTTGCGGGTGACGCCCGGCTGCACCGTCACGGTCAGGTCTTCGGGATTGATGGCCACGACCTGATTCATCTGCGACAGATCGATCGACAGGCCGCCCTGCAAAGCCAGAATATGGCCTTCAAGCGAGGTGCCCGTGCCGTAAGCGATGACGGGAAAGGCATGCTCATTACACAAGGCGACAGCGGCCGCCACTTCTTCACTGCTGTGGGCGAAGACCACCGCATCCGGCAGCATGGGGTCATACGATGATTCATCCTTGCCATGATGTTCACGCATGGCCTGACTGGTTGACAGTCGTGCACCAAAAATACCCTGCAAACCGAGCAGCAATGCCTCGGTCAAAGGGCGTTTCAGGGATTGAAGTGGGTGAGGATGATTCATACAGTTTCTCCGCAAGTGCAATATTGTACCCTCCGGCGTCTGCACAGGCTCGTCACTGAGCAGCGTCACTGCCATTCAAGCAGGCGATGGGATTTTCCCGTATTCTCGCCCCTACCAGCTTTTTACTGACACATTATGGGCAACCGACTTTCTAAAATTGCGACCCGCACCGGTGATGATGGCACTACCGGCCTGGGCGATGGCAGCCGTATCGACAAGGACGCTCTGCGGGTGCAGGCCATGGGTGATGTGGATGAACTCAATTCTCACATCGGCCTCTTGCTCTGCGATGAACTTCCTGCAGACTTGCGCGAAGAGCTGATCACCATTCAGCACGACTTGTTCGATCTGGGCGGAGAGTTGTGTATCCCGGGCTTTGTCATGATCACGGATGCGCAGGTTGAACAGCTTGACGCGCTACTGGCCAAATACAATGCCACCCTGCCCCCGCTGAAAGATTTTATTTTGCCAGGCGGCTCGCGAGCTGCTGCTCAGTCGCACATCTGCCGCACGGTCTGCCGGCGCGCCGAGCGCAGCATCGTCGCACTCGGTAAGCTGGATAAATTGCATTCACGCCTGCGTCAGTATGTGAACCGTCTGTCTGACTTGCTGTTCGTTCTGGCGCGCATACTCAACCGTCATGCCGGCGGCAATGATGTGATGTGGGAAAAGGGACGCAAAGCAGAATGAATCAGCTGCTGATGAGTTTGGCTGCCGCTTCAATCAACTGTTCACAACCAGACGCGGCTCTTGCTTCACCAAACGCTGACGTATTGATGTTGCAATGCCTTCCGCATCAAGGCCGCACTGCGCCAGCAATTGCTGGGCATCGCCGTGATCAATAAATTTATCCGGCAGCCCCAGTTGCAGCAAGGGCTTGACGGTGCCGGCTGCGGCCAGCGCTTCTGCCACGGCTGATCCTGCGCCACCCATCACACAGGCTTCTTCTATGGTCACCAGCAGCTCATGGCTGGCCGCCAGTTGTGCGACCAGTTCTGCATCAAGTGGTTTTACAAAGCGCATATCGGCGACAGTCGCATTCAGGGCTTCTGCGGCCTTCAGTGCAGGTGCAAGCATGCTGCCAAAAGCGAGTATCGCAACCTGCTTGCCTTGTCTGCGCACCAGACCCTTGCCCATCGCAATCGGAGTGAGTACTGCTTCTACGCTGGCGCCTGTACCTGCACCACGCGGATAGCGCACAGACGCAGGGCCGGGATATTCATAGGCGGTGGTCAGCATCTTGCGGCATTCATTTTCATCGCTCGGTGTCATCACCACCATATTCGGTATGCAGCGCAGGAAAGCGATATCGTAATTGCCTGCATGCGTAGCGCCATCGGCACCGACCAGACCGGCACGATCCAGCGCAAACGTGACATCCAGATTTTGCAGGGCGACGTCATGGATCAGCTGATCATAAGCACGCTGCAAGAAGGTGGAATAGATCGCCACCACCGGTTTCAGGCCCTCACAGGCCAGACCTGCGGCGAAGGTCACCGCATGTTGTTCCGCGATGCCGACATCGAAGTAACGCTCAGGAAATTGCTGCTCGAATTTCACCATGCCCGAGCCTTCACGCATCGCGGGCGTGATGCCGATCAGCTTCTCATCTTTCGCCGCCATATCCGACAGCCAGTCACCGAAGACCTGGGTGTAAGTCAGTTTGCCGGGTGCGCCTGCGGGCTTGATGCCTACTGCGGGATTGAATTTACCGGGGCCGTGATACAGCACGGGATCGGCTTCAGCCAGTTTGTAGCCCTGACCTTTTTTGGTCACCACGTGCAGAAATTGCGGGCCTTTCAGATGCTTCAGATTTTGCAGCGTCGGTATCAGTGATTCCAGATCATGGCCGTCGATCGGGCCTATGTAATTCAGGCCAAATTCTTCGAACATGGTGGCTGGCACCAGCATGCCCTTGGCATGCTCTTCAAAACGCTTGGCAAATTCCAGCATGCCGGGCGGCAGCACAGACTTGCCGACATTTTTTGCGGCCGCATAAAATTTGCCCGACATCAGACGCGCCAGATAACGATTCAGCGCACCCACGGGTGGCGAGATCGACATGTCGTTATCGTTGAGTACCACCAGCATCTTGATGTCGTCATAGACACCGGCATTGTTCATCGCTTCAAAAGCCAT
>CAIQLE010000137.1 GCA_903872555.1 uncultured bacterium | reverse complement strand
GCTTTACATCACGATGTGCAGCACCGACAAACAACTGACGCGGACGACCGATCTTCTGTTCAGGATCAGAAATCATTTCATTCCACTGGGCAATCCAGCCCACGGTACGCGCCATGGCGAAGATACCGGTAAACAGGGAGACAGGAATACCAAGCGCCGATTGCACGATGCCGGAGTAGAAGTCCACATTCGGATACAGCTTGCGAGAGACGAAGTAATCATCTTCCAGTGCCACTTTTTCCAGTGCCATCGCCAGTTTGAACAAGGGGTCGTTCTGCAGACCGAGTTCGTTCAGGACTTCATGGCAGGTTTCGCGCATGAGTTTGGCACGCGGATCAAAGTTCTTATAGACGCGGTGACCGAAGCCCATCAGCTTCACATTGGAGTTCTTGTCTTTAACTTGTGCAATGAAAGCCGGGATATTGTCGACCGAACCAATTTCCTTGAGCATATTCAGCGCTGCTTCATTGGCGCCACCGTGTGCAGGGCCCCACAGGCAGGCGATACCGGCGGCGATACAGGCGAAAGGATTGGCACCTGAAGAACCAGCCAGACGCACGGTCGAGGTCGACGCATTTTGCTCGTGATCTGCATGCAGTATCAGAATACGATCCAGAGCACGCACCAGCACATCATTGACTTTGTAATCTTCTGCCGGTGTGGCGAACATCATGCGCATGAAATTCGCGCTGTACGACAAGTCATTGCGTGGATAGACGAAAGGCTGTCCGATGGAATATTTATACGCCATTGCCACCAGCGTCGGCATTTTTGCAATCAGGCGTATGGCCGATACTTCGCGATGATGCGGATCATTGATATCCAGTGAATCGTGATAGAAGGACGCCAGTGCGCCGACAGTACCAACCAGTACCGACATCGGGTGCGCATCGCGACGGAAGCCGCGGAAGAAGAATTGCATCTGCTCGTGCACCATGGTGTGACGGGTCACGGTGTCTACAAACTTTGCCTTGTCAGCGGCATTCGGCAACTCACCATTCAGCAGCAGGTAGCAGGATTCCAGGAAGTCGCAGTTGACGGCCAGTTGTTCAATCGGATAGCCGCGATACAGCAGCTCGCCCTTGTCACCATCGATGTAGGTGATGGAGGAATTACAGGCAGCGGTGGACATAAAGCCCGGGTCATAGGTGAATTTGCCGCTGCTGCCGTAGAGCTTGCGGATATCAATGACTTCCGGACCAATCGATCCCTTATAGATAGGAAATTCTACCGAGGGGGAACCATCGGAAAAGCTGAGCGTCGCTTTTGCATCTGATTGAGTCATAGCGCTACCTTCGAATGAAGAGAAATAAAAAAAACAAAGGGTTCAAAATGCTTGTTAAACCTGACGCAGCCTGGCCAGCAGATCGTGCACTGAGGGCAAATCGAGTTCGCCTTCAGGCTCTTTTCGCCCCAGCAACAAAGCCATCAGATCATTGTCTGTAGGTTCCAGCAGCCGGGTCAGCGCATCCACATCGACATCACTCAGCGTGGCCTCATGCGCATCCAGAAAACGCGTCAGTATCAAATCGTTCTCGAGCAAGCCACGCCGGCTGCGCCAGCGCAGTCTGGCGCGCTTGGCGGGATCATCCTGATGCCGGGCCTCAGTCATAGAATTTAAATGGCACGACGAACCAGCAATTCCTTGATCTTGCCTATGGCCTTATTCGGATTCAATCCTTTAGGGCAGACATCGACGCAGTTCATGATCGAGTGGCAACGGAACAAGCGATAAGGATCTTCCAGATTGTCCAGACGCGCAGCCGTGTCTTCATCACGGCTGTCAGCGATGAAACGATAGGCCTGCAACAGACCGGCAGGACCGACAAATTTATCCGGATTCCACCAGAACGACGGGCAGGAAGTTGAGCAGCAGGCGCACAGGATGCACTCGTACAGGCCGTCGAGTTCTTCGCGCTCGGCAGGCATTTGCAGACGTTCTTTTTCAGGCGGAATCGTATCGTTGACCAGGAATGGCTTGATCGAGTGATACTGCTTGAAGAAGTTAGTCATGTCGACAATCAGGTCGCGAATGACGGGCAGACCCGGCAGCGGACGCAGCACGATAGGCTGGGTCAGTTCGTTCAGGTTCGTAGTACAAGCCAGACCGTTTTTGCCGTTGATATTCATGGCATCCGAACCGCACACGCCTTCACGGCAGGAACGGCGCAGTGCGAGTGAATCATCTACATCGGCCTTGATGCGCTGCAGTGCATCGAGCAGCATCTTGTCGGTGTCTTGCAGCTCGACCGTCAGGTCTTGCATGTAAGGCTTGGCATCCTTATCCGGATCGTAGCGATAGATTTGAAATTTGACTGTACGTGGCATGATTTTTTCGCTCTTAGAAAGTACGTGCTTTAGGCTTGAAGGTTTCGACCGTCAATGGCTAGGTCACAACGGGCTTGTAGTCGAGGCGATTGCCTTCGGAGTACCAGAGCGTGTGCTTCATCCAGTTTTCATCATCGCGCTTTTCAAAATCGCGATGCGCATGCGCGCCGCGTGATTCTTTGCGGGCAGCAGCGGAAACGATAGTGGCCTTGGCGGCTTCGATCAGATTGTCTAGCTCAAGTGCTTCAACACGAGCGGTGTTGAAAACCTTGGATTTGTCTTTGAACGAAACCTGCTTGCGACGTTCGTCGAGTTCGGCAATCGCTTTGACGCCCTGCTGCAGCAAATCATCCGTGCGGAACACGCTGCAATACTGTTGCATCGCGCTGCGAATACCATTGGCGACATCTTGCACGCGCTCGGAACCGGTGGAGGACTCCAGCTTGCTCATACGCTCCAGGGCTTTATCAGCACCGTCGGCTGGCATGTCTTTGTGGCTCTGTGTCTTCAGGTTCGACGCCACAATGTGATTGCCTGCTGCGCGACCAAACACCAGCAAATCAAGCAGTGAATTGGTGCCGAGACGATTAGCGCCGTGTACGGACACGCACGCGCATTCGCCGATGGCATACAGACCGTTCACAACCGTGTTCGGATTGCCATTTTTAGGCGCGACTACCTGACCGTAAATATTGGTCGGTATGCCACCCATCTGATAGTGAATCGTCGGCACGACCGGAATCGCTTCTTTGGTTGCATCGACGTTGGCAAATTTATGGCCGATTTCAAGAATCGATGGCAGACGCTTTTTGATAGTCTCAGCGCCGATGTGACGCAGATCCAGCAGCACGTGATCTTTGTTCGGGCCGCAACCGCGACCTTCTTTAATTTCCTGATCCATGGAACGCGAGATGAAGTCACGCGGTGCCAGATCTTTCAGCGTAGGCGCATAGCGTTCCATGAAGCGTTCGCCATTGCTGTTGATCAGAATGCCGCCTTCGCCACGCACACCTTCGGTAATCAGGACACCGGCACCAGCCACTCCTGTCGGGTGGAACTGCCAGAATTCCATGTCTTCCAGCGGCAGGTCCGCACGTGCTGCCATGCCCATGCCGTCACCGGTATTGATGAAGGCATTGGTGGAAGCGGCCCAGATACGACCCGCACCGCCGGTTGCAAATATGGTGGTCTTGGCTTCGAGGATCAGCATTTCGCCGGTCTCGATTTCGAGCGCGACAACGCCGATGACATCCCCTTCGGCATCACGCACCAGATCAATCGCCATCCACTCAACGAAGAAATGCGTTTTTGCGCGCACATTGCGCTGATACAGGGTGTGCAGCATGGCATGACCGGTACGGTCAGCTGCAGCACAAGCACGTTGCACAGGCTTCTCGCCGAAGTTGGCGGTGTGACCGCCAAAAGGGCGCTGATAAATCGTGCCGTCAGAATTGCGGTCGAAAGGCATGCCGAAATGCTCAAGTTCGTAAACGACTTTCGGCGCTTCACGGCACATGAATTCAATCGCGTCCTGGTCACCCAGATAGTCCGAACCTTTGACGGTGTCGAACATGTGCCAGTACCAGTTGTCTTCGGACATGTTGCCCAGCGATGCGCCGATGCCGCCTTGGGCGGCGACGGTGTGCGAGCGCGTCGGGAAGACTTTGGAGAGGACGGCGACGTTGAGTCCGGCTTCGGCCAGTTGCAGGGAGGCGCGCATGCCGG
>CAIQLE010000136.1 GCA_903872555.1 uncultured bacterium | reverse complement strand
TTTGACGGTCTCGTAATTGAGCAGAGAGTCAATGGCACGCGTACTGGCTTTGGAATCTAGTTCATTCATCGTGCGCCGAAAATTCGTGCGCCACTCTGTCACCACGACCGTGAATGCTATATACACACTCAGTGCAATCAGGGTGATGAGAGAAAACCAGATATCGTATTTAAGTCCCAGATAGCTGAGCACCAAAGCGATCTCAACCAGCGTGGGCAGTATGCTGAAAAGGGTATAGGAAATGAGAGTGGAAATACCTCGCGTTCCTCGCTCAATGTCACGGGTGACGCCACCGGTCTGTCGGTTCAGATGAAAACGCAGTGACAAGGCATGCAAATGCCGAAAGACCTTCAAGGCAATCGTGCGCACCGCTCTTTGCGTGACTTTGGCAAAGAAAAATTCGCGTAACTCAGTAAATACGGTGGTCGACAGTCGCAGCAGACCGTACACCAGCAGCAAACTGATGGGCAACACCAGCAAGGATGCCGGCTTTTCCGCGCTGATGGTCAGGCCGTCTATTAATGACTTCAATACGAGAGGGATGCCGACATTGGCCAGCTTGGCCAAGATCAGGCAGCTCAGCGCCATCAGCACACGCCACTTCCAGGCCCAAAGATAAGGCAATAAGGTTTTCAGGGTGACCCAGTCATTGCGCGCGCCCTGATTCGCTGGGGGGTTGGAAGAATTACTGGCATGGTGGCGCATGAGGAGTCCGGAATGAGCGAGAAATAAAAACAGCGTATTGGTTTATGCTTGCGCAAAGACCGATTTTAGCGGTTCTACCAAAACCAGACAGGGAGTTGTCATGAGTGCAGCAGAACAGACCAGCCTGCCTGAGGGTATGCCCACCTTACGGGTTATGCCTATGCCATCTGACGCCAATGTGCATGGCGATGTCTTTGGGGGCTGGATCATGGCGCAGGTGGATATTGCAGGGGCATTGCCAGCGGTGCGGCGTGCCAATGGCCGGGTAGGTACAGTTGCCGTGAATTCTTTCGTGTTTAAGCAACCGGTGTTTGTGGGTGATCTGCTGTCTTTCTATGCAAAGATTGTGAAGACAGGCACGACATCCATCACGGTTAATGTCGAAGTCTATGCAGAACGCAGCCGCCTGCAGGAAGAAACCGTGAAGGTCACGGAAGCGACGCTGACCTATGTAGCGACAGACGAGGACAGGCGGCCGCGGCCATTGCCTGCATTAGCTGCGCCCAAATAAATCAAGGGCAAGCAGCTTGCGCTCCTTGCCCTTGCAGCCCATTCGATCAGCCGCTTTGTTTAGCTGGGTTTTGAGTCGCGTAGTTCACGCCTCAGAATTTTTCCTACATTGGTTTTGGGCAGTTCATTCCGAAATTCGATATGTTTCGGGCGCTTATAACCCGTCAGCTGTTCATGACAATAATCTATCAGCTGCTCGGCTGTCAGTGTAGGGTCACGCTTAACGACAAACAGCTTCACGGCCTCGCCAGAGAGTTCGTCTGGCACACCAACAACAGCGCATTCCAGTACGCCAGGATGAGCCGCTGCGACTTCCTCGACTTCATTCGGATAGACATTGAAACCTGAGACTAGCACCATGTCTTTCTTACGATCGACGATGGTGACGTAACCACGCTGATCCATGAAGCCAATATCGCCCGAGCGGAAATAGCCATCTGAAGTCATTACCAACGCAGTTTCTTCGGGTCTTTGCCAATACCCTTCCATCACCTGTGGGCCACGAATAGCAATCTCGCCCGGCTGACCTAAAGGAACTGGCTGTCCGGCATCATCAAGGATGGCAATCTCAGTCGAAGGTATAGGTAGACCTATCGTGCCGGTAAATTCACTGGAATCGGCAGGATTCGCCGTGGCCACTGGCGATGTTTCTGATAAACCATAACCTTCAACGATGCTTTTGCCTGTGACTGCACGCCAGCGATCATTGACGGCTTTTTGCACTGCCATGCCGCCGCCATTACAGAGCTTCAGATGCGAAAAATCGATCTTTGCAAAATCAGGATTATTCAATAAGCCGTTATAAAGCGTATTCACCGCGGGGAAAATATTGAATTTGTATTTAGCGAGCTCTTTCACCAGACCCGGTATGTCGCGCGGATTGGGAATCAGTATATTCATAGCGCCAACACGCGTTCCCATCAGACAGCAGACTGTGAGCGCAAAGATATGATAAAGCGGCAAGGCGCAAACAAATGTCAGGGATTCGACTTTGGGTTCTTTGTCCAAGGCTGGCTGCAACCAGACTTCATTCTGCATCAGATTGGCAATCACATTGCGATGGCTAAGCGTTGCACCTTTGGACAAACCCGTCGTTCCACCGGTGTACTGCAGAAATGCGATGTCATCATGCCCAAGCTCGACTGCGGTCATTGTCATGCTTGCGCCTTCGCGCAATACGCGATTAAAACGCACTGCATTGGGCAAAGAAAAAGCAGGCACCATTTTCTTGATATTGCGCACAACGAAATTGACGATACCACCCTTCAGACCGCCCAGCAGATCGCCCATACTTGCAACAACCGCTACCTTGATCTGCGTATGGGCGATGACTTTTTCCAGCGTAGACGCAAAATTTTCGAGAATGATGATAGCTTCAGCACCCGAATCTTTTAACTGATGCTCCAGCTCACGCGGCGTGTACAGTGGATTGACATTCACCACTACAAAACCCGCACGTAATACAGCAGCTATCGCCACGGGATACTGCAGAACATTCGGCATCATCAGAGCAACGCGAGCACCTTTTTTTAATCCCTGAGACTGCAACCATGCACCTAGCTTTTTCGACATGGCATCGACATCGGCATAGGTGATCAAACGATCCATGCAGGCGTAGGCGTTGCGTTCGGCGTATTTACCGAAGGCTTCTTCAAGCAAATGCACGAGTGAACGATAGCGTGTGTAATCAATTTCCGCAGGCACGCCTTGCGGATATGAGCGAATCCAGAACTTCTCCATGCAGCACCTCTTATTTATTTTTGACCCAATGCCTGGGCGCTATGTCGAGGGATAGTCCCATGACGCGGGACAGTTGTGCTTCTCCTGTTCAGGATGCTAGCTGAAAATCGGGCACTTGTCTGGTTATTGCGCCGCAGCAGTGTCCATGTGCTGCACCTCTGTAGATGTCTGCTGCGCTGCGGAATAAGAAGGCATGAGTCGAGCACGCCTTGCTTCCTTATTGAGCTGAGCAATCATGCGCACCTTACGATAGAAGCTGGGGAATTCTGGCTGCTCTGCATACAGGGCATGAAAGGCAGGCACTAGCTCATGGTAGGTCGACACCAGCACGAAATGGGCATTCGATATTGCATCGGAAAACCACGGATCGTAGCCTCCATAACCGCCCCAGCGCTCTGCCTTCATACGTTCGTAGTCCTGACGCAAGGACCTGAAAATCTCTCGCTTGCCGGCTCTTTTATCAGCATCACTAACGGGGCGCTGAAAATTCTCATCCAGCTGAGCTTTATAGCTTGTGAGTAGCTTGAGAAAATCCTCCCTGCGCTGCTGATGGATTTTATAGCTGACACGCATGGCAGCGTCAGCTTGTTGGTTCAGCCAAAGCCCTACGCCGATCTCTTCGACCGCGGTGGCGAATGATTCATTGAACTGAGAATCTCCGGGAGCATAGACGACCTGATGTGCTAATTCATGAAACACCAGACGCGCAAGTTCGGCATCCGGATATTCAATGAAAGTAGATATGACGGGATCATTGAACCACCCCAGTGTCGAGTAAGCCGGCACACCCGAAACATGAACGTCATAGCCTTGCCTGCCCAAATCTTCTGCGAATACCTGAGCTGCTTCTTTGTTGTAATACCCACGATAATCAACGCAGCCTGCTACGGGAAAACACCATTGCCTGGGCTTAAGTGAAAGTTCCGGAGTAGCGACCACGTTCCAAATCACGTATTTGCGTTTCACATCAGCGTAATTTTTATAGCTGCCGTTATCGGGCAAACGCAAATGCGTTACAGCGAATGCGCGTATGTCTTGCACACGGCTCAGGCGAGATTTCAATTCCGGTTTAACTTGCGGATCTGCCAGCCATTGTTCTATCGGTCGGGCGCTCGAGAGCAAAGACATCTGCCCTTGCATCGCCTGACCGTAGTAAGCCATTTGAGCGCATCCTGAGAGCAGCATAAAAATGGTAAGCCCCAACACAGCGCGCGCAATTGCTTTCATAGACTTATTGATTGGAAGATGATTATTCCCTGACTTTTTCTATCTGCACCAGTACATCATAAAAAGTAGGTGCCCGGCCCATGTCAGTCAGGCGCTGGCTGGTCAATTCATTGACGTTCTTGCCATCAGCAGCCAGCTTCTTCCACCAGATGGATAAGGCTACGACCAGTCCTTTACGTGGATTATTGCTCACTCGTGCTTTTGCGATCATCTCACCGCGGGCGTTAAAAGCTCTGACCTTATCGCCATCCACGATTCCACGCTGCTTAGCATCTTCAGGATGCATGTCAATGTGGGGCTCTCCTTCAGTGTCCCGCAGACTCTGCACATTCACGAAAGTGGTATTGAGAAAATTTCTTTGCGGAGGAGAAATCATAGCCAAAGGATAGTCTCGTGCCAGCTCAGGTGCAGATGCGACTGATTCATAGGGTGGAATGTAGGCTGGCAAGGGATCAAGGCCATCTTGCTTCATGCGCTCTGAATAAAATTCACACTTTCCCGACGGTGTGAGAAAACCTCCGTTAGCGAAGGGGGCGTCAGGAACATTTAGCTTCATCCAGCCTGACTGTTTCATTTTGCCCCAGTCAAAATGAACCGCGTGTACATGTTGCGCATCAAAAGCCTGGGCAGCAATATCATCATCGGTTTCAAGGAAACAATCTTCAACAAAGCCCATGCGTGCTGCCAGCAAGCGGAAAATCTCACTATTCGGTTTTGCCTCACCCAATGGCGCTATGGCTGGATTATTCGCCACAATATATAAATGGCCATAGGTTGCATGTATGTCGGTGTGTTCCAACTGCGTTGTTGCTGGGAGCACGATGTCAGCATAATCAACCGTATCGGTCTGAAAGTGTTCTAACACGACGGTAAACAGATCTTCTCTCGCAAAACCCTTGGCAACTTTGGCAGACTCCGGAGCAACAGCTACCGGGTTGGAGTTATAGACAATGACAGCATCAATTGACGGCCCAAATTCTTTTGATGCAGTTC
>CAIQLE010000135.1 GCA_903872555.1 uncultured bacterium | reverse complement strand
CCTCACGCAGCATCAACCAGCCTCATGCCTGGCAAGTGTCAGGTCATCAGGCGCAGGCGGCCACACCTTCTTCAGGTGCGCAAGGTACGCTGGTTGATGTTGAAGACTTGTATTTCAATACACCAGCGCGCCGCAAATTCCTGAAATCGGAACAGACCGAGTACGGTCACTGTGTCGAAGTGGTGCGTCGCATCGCCATGGCACGACCTGATGTGCGTTTCACCGTCACACACAATGGCAAGACCACAGAACACTGGCAAGAGAGCGCACTGGAACAGCGTTGTGCGCACATACTGGGTGATGAATTCGCTGCCGCCTGTTTGCCATTGCAGGAAGCTGCCGGGCCGCTGGTATTGAAAGGCTTTATAGGCTTGCCGACCGCCGCTCGCGGCCGCGCTGATTCACAATATTTTTATGTGAACGGGCGTTTCGTGCGTGACAAGCTGCTCACCCATGCGGTGCGCTCTGCCTATCAGGATGTCTTGCATGGTGACCGTTTTCCCTCCTATGTATTGCAACTGGATCTAGATCCGACACTGGTCGATGTGAACGTCCATCCAGCCAAAACCGAAGTGCGTTTCCGCGATAGCCGCGCCGTGCATCAGTTTGTTTTTCACGCCGTGAACCGTGCGCTGGCGCGTACCTCGGCCACATCGCAAGGCGAATCGCCCGCACCCGTGCCGGCAGCCAGTGGCGCCATGCCATGGATGCGCATGCCCACACATCAAACATCCTTCGGTGTGGCGCAGACTCTGAGCAGCTATGGTGCTTTGTTTGATCAGTCCGCATCTGCGCAGACCGGCGACGCTGTGTCCGGCACAGCATGGGGCAATACCCCATTGCCCGCAGGCTTGGCTGCATCAGCCACTTCATCACTGGCGAATACATTTCAGGATGAAGAATTCCCTCTGGGCTTCGCACTCGCGCAGTTACATGGCGTTTTCGTGCTCGCACAAAACCGTGCCGGACTAGTGCTGGTGGATATGCATGCGGCCCATGAACGTATCTTGTATGAACAATTCAAACTGGCACTCGAATCCGATGCGGTGCAATTACAGCCCTTGCTGATTCCCGTCACCTTTCATGCCGACCCGGTGGAAGTGGGCACAGTAGAAGAACATCCTGAGGCACTGGCAGCACTGGGCTTCGACATTGCCGTCATGTCACCCACCACGCTGGCTGTGCGCGCCATTCCTGCGCTGTTAAAAAATAGCGATGCACAGGCACTGGCACGCGACATATTGCGTGATGTGCGTGAATTTGGCGGCTCACGGGTGTTGGTAGAACGACGCAATGAATTACTCGGCACCCTCGCATGCCACACTGCTGTACGTGCCAATCGCCTGCTTACCTTACCCGAAATGAATGCACTGCTGCGCCAGATGGAAGCGACTGAACGGGCTGATCAATGCAATCACGGTCGCCCTACCTGGGTGCAGCTAGGATTGTCTGACCTCGATAAACTTTTCTTGCGCGGACAATAAAACCTTCATGAACCAGTCACCCCTGCCGCAATTCAGCCACGCACCCATACTGGTGCTGATTTCTGCGTTGCTGATGATGCAGCCCCTCTCTACTGATCTCTATCTGGCATCACTGCCCAGTCTGGCCACCGTCTTCAATGTGCCCGTATCCACGGTGCAGTTGACGCTATCCCTGTTTGTGATTGGCTTTGGTGGTGCGCAACTGATCGTCGGCCCTTTGTCAGATCGCTACGGCCGTCGCCCCGTGCTGCTCTCAGGTCTGGCCTTATATGTGGTGGCCAGTGCCCTGTGTGGCCTGGCGCAATCCATAGAATTACTGATCGCTGCGCGCTTCATACAGGCTCTCGGCTGCTGCGCTGCGGTGATGGTGGCACGCGCCATCGTGCGTGATGCTTATGCCCCCGAACACAGTCCGCGCGTGATTGCGCGCGCCAGCACCTGGATTTCGCTGGCACCCATCATAGGCCCGATACTCGGCTCTTATCTTCAGGTGAGCTTTGGCTGGCGCGCTGCCTTTGCTGCCCTCGGGGTCTTATCTGCCTGTGTCATGGCCGCCTGCATTTTGCATTTGCCAGAAACGAATGAACATAAAAATCCCGACGCTACGAATTTCAATGGCTTGATGCTGAACTATCGTCTGGTACTAAGCTCGCGTGAATTCTGGATGCATGTGACGCCGGGCGCACTGTCGTATGGCGGAATTTTCATGTTCATCTCAGGATCAAGTTTCATACTAATCAAAGTCCTGAATGTACCGACCGCATGGTTTGGCTATTGTTTCGGCATGGGCGTATCGGGGTATATGACAGGCACGCTGATCTGCCGGCGTTTATTAAAAACACTCAACAGTGAACAGACTCTGCGCATAGGAACCACCTGCTCGCTGACGGCAGGCCTGTTCTTTCTGATAGCGACTGTACTCGGCCTGTGGCACTGGGCCATGGTCGTGATGGCGATGTTCATCAGCATGGTGGCCCATGGCATCAACTTCCCAGTGACACAATCCGGCGCCGTATCGCCCTTCCCCAAACAGGCAGGCACAGCCGCTGGCCTGATGGGTGCGATCTTCATGGTGTTCGCCTTCGTGATTGGCAGCATTGTGGGGGCCACCCATAACGGCACGCTGTATCCACTGGCCATACTCTCTTGCGTACTGGGCATACTGAATTTTCTGTCGGTACGGCTGATTGCAC
Organism: uncultured bacterium; assembly: GCA_903872555.1. Taxonomy (GTDB): domain Bacteria; phylum Pseudomonadota; class Gammaproteobacteria; order Burkholderiales; family Burkholderiaceae_D; genus Pernthalerella. The sequence goes on along the minus strand of CAIQLE010000135.1, from coordinate 1,185 downwards.
CACGCATCGCCCGCACATGACAGCGACCATCAGCACTGCGATGAAGACGAGTAAACCACTCGCGGTCGCCATCATGGGCCCGACCGCCTCAGGCAAGACAGCGGCAGCACTGGCGATCGCACAGCACATTCCCTCAGAAATTATCTCCGTCGATTCAGCGCTGATTTATCGCGGCATGGATATAGGCACAGCCAAACCTACCGCCGCTGAACTTGCCGCCGTGCCGCATCACCTGATCGACATACTCGACCCGAGTGACGCCTATTCAGTCATGCAGTTTCGCGAAGATGCGCTGCGCTTAGCCGCAGACATTGTGGCGCGTAATAAATTGCCTCTGCTGGTCGGCGGCACCATGCTCTACTTCAAAGGCTTGCGCGACGGATTGGATGAATTGCCACAGGCAGATCCTGCGCTGCGTGCGCAGATAGACAGCGAGATCGCACTGCATGGTTTGGCCGCTTTGCATGCACGGCTTGCTGTGCTGGACCCTGTCACCGCTGCACGGCTCAAGCCAAATGACTCACAGCGCATACAAAGAGCGATGGAAATCATTCAGCTCACCGGTCAGCCCATGTCGTCTTTGCTGTCACGATCTGCACCCGTCACATTGCCGTTTGAGTTGATGTCGTTTGCATTGGAACCTTCAGATCGCAGCGTGCTGCATGACCGCATCGCCCGGCGCTTCGATCTCATGCTGAACAGTCAACCGGGCTTACTGGAAGAAGTCAGCCACCTGCGAGCGCGGGACGATCTGCATCCCGGCCTGCCTTCCATGCGCTGCGTAGGCTACCGCCAGGCCTGGGAATATCTGGATCATCACATCAGCCTGAGTGAACTACGCGACAAAGGCATAGCCGCCACCCGCCAGCTCGCCAAACGCCAGCTCACCTGGCTGCGCGGCATGCAAGACCGCATCGTGATTGATTGTCTGTCTGAAAATCCGGCAGAACTCATGCTGAAAAGACTAAAAGGGCAAGAATTACCCCTTGGTTGACACAGTGCACCACACCCGCCATAATTTCGGGCTTCGTGGTGATATAGCTCAGTTGGTTAGAGCACAGCACTCATAATGCTGGGGTCGGTGGTTCAAATCCACCTATCACCACCAAAAAGATTCAGTAAAACAAGCACCTACAGCAATGTTGGTGCTTTTTTTACGCCTGCATCTCTGGTCTGGCTTTCATT
>CAIQLE010000134.1 GCA_903872555.1 uncultured bacterium | reverse complement strand
CTTTTCGGATGCACTGACTTCAGCACCGGGTTCGGTGGCGCAAGTGCGCGAATGCGCAGCGCAGCTGACCCGCGTGGCCAAGCAATCCGGCATCACGATTATTCTGGTCGGCCATGTGACTAAGGAAGGCACGCTGGCCGGGCCGCGCGTGCTGGAGCATATCGTTGACACGGTGCTGTATTTTGAAGGCGATACCCATTCCAGTTTCCGTCTGGTACGGGCTTTCAAAAATCGATTTGGTGCCGTGAATGAACTGGGCGTGTTTGCCATGACGGACAAAGGCCTGAAGGGGGTGTCCAATCCTTCAGCACTGTTCCTCTCTCAGCACGACACGCAGGTCTCGGGTTCTTGTGTGATGGTGACGCAGGAAGGTACGCGTCCTTTGCTGGTGGAGATACAGGCGCTGGTCGATGCCTCCCATGTGCCGAATGCACGCAGGCTGAGCGTGGGTCTGGAGCAAAATCGTTTGGCGATGCTGCTCGCGGTCCTGCACCGGCATGCAGGTGTGGCGGCCTTTGATCAGGATGTGTTCATTAATGCTGTGGGTGGTGTGAAGATCACCGAGCCGGCGGCCGATCTGCCGGTGCTGCTGGCAATACAATCTTCCATGCGCAGCAAACCTTTGCCGCGGGGTCTGGTCGCGTTTGGTGAAGTCGGTTTGGCCGGAGAGATTCGCCCTGCACCACGGGGTCAGGAGCGTCTGCGCGAAGCTGCCAAGCTGGGCTTTTCGATCGCCTTAGTGCCGAAGGCGAATTTGCCCAAGCAAAAAATCGAAGGCTTGCAGGTGATTGGTGTCGAGCGTATTGATGAAGCGATGAGCAAGGTACGCGAGCTACAGTAACTCACATCAGCCTGATTGAGTCCTAGTATGCTGTCGTTGAATCAAAGCATATTCAGTATCCGCATTTCAGCTGATGCACATCGGCCGCAGGCTAGCGTGTATTAGCTGCGTAAGCTCTGCATCAGCAAACCTGCAGCTTGCAATCCACTTCTGACGGCGCCTTCTATGGTCGCCGGATAATCGCCCTGCGTGTAGTCGCCGGCCAGCCACAGTCCGGTATGTCCTGTATCGCACTCGGGGCGTTCCAGATTCGGCACACAGGCAAAGGTGGCTCTTTTTTCTGTAATCAGCTTGCTCCACAAGGGTTGGGCCAGCTCTTTCATATTCAGAGCCGCCGCCAGCTGTGCGCTTAGGTCCTGCACCAGTTGTTCATGGCTGAGAGCCTGGGCCTGCGAAGAAGCACTGATCACCATGGCCAGCAAACCTGCCTGCGCCGTATCGAGCTGACCGCGATCAAACACGAACTGCGCCCAGTGCGCTTTGCTGACATCGTCGGCCAGTGCATAAAAAGGCAGGGGTAAGCGCAGCGCAGCCGGATATTGCAAATAACAGGTGGTGATGGGTTCGTAATCAAATTGCAGCGACTCGGCTAGCTTTGCATCGATGGCCTGCACTAAATGCTGTGCACCTGCGGGTGAATTGGCGAGGATGACGGCATCGACTTCCTGATTCGCCTGATCGCTATGAATCATCCAGCGACCGGCAGAGGGTGAGACAGACCTCACTTGCACCCCGAGATGAAGCTCGGCTCCTTGCTTGGCTATATGTGCGAGTGCAGCTTCGGGAAACAGGGCCGTCAGATCCAAGCGCGGCAACAGCATGTCGGAGGCACTGCGTGCTGCGCCGAGACTGTCGCGCAGTACATTCAAAAAAACTTTGGCTGAGGCACGCTCGGGCGGTGTGTTTAATGCAGCAATGCACAGAGGATGCCAGAGCAGGCGGTTCAGTCTGTCGGTCTGGTCGAAACGTTCCAGCAGTTCACTGACGCTGCAATCGACATGTAACTGCCAACCCATCCAGCGCGCTGCACTTGAAAATCTGGCTAGCGCCAGCTTGTCCGCAAAGGCCAGACCTTGTGCTCGTAACAACGCGACCAACAGATGCAAAGGAGCAGGCAGGCGGGCGGCGATGAAGTCCATACCATCTACGCCTTGCGGGTAGCGCATTTGCAGCGGCAAGCGCAGCAGGCATTGTTCAGGATGTAGTCCCACAGCTTGCATCAGCTTCAGGGTGTCGCGATAAGCACCGAGCAAAATATGCTGGCCATTGTCGAGCAGCTGAGCCTGATGTTCGACCCGGCGCGCACGTCCACCGGGCACACGGGCAGCTTCATAGACAGTGACTTTCGCACCCAGACGACTGAGTTCAACCCCCGCAGCACAACCCGCCCAGCCTGCGCCTATGATGGCAACCGAAGGTGAACGGGCGGTTTTTGCTGTCACGACTCAGCCCCTGATCCAGGTGATCCAGGCCAGCCAGAGCTTGCGCAAGGGAGTCAGAGAAATTTTGTGCTGCAGGACGTGAAAGCCATCGTGTTCAATTTCAGTCAGCAAGCTGCGGTAGATCGCGGCCATGATCAGGCCTGCACGCTGGGCACGACGGTCTTCGGTGGGGAGAAGCTGCATCGCTTCATCGTAATAGTTTTGCGCACGCTGCAGCTGGAAGCGCATCAAAGCTTCGAAGGCCTCGCTATGGCGGGCGTTCAGCAGGTCGGCTGCGGTCACCTGAAATTGCTGCAGTTCCGATATGGGCAGATAGATGCGGCCGCGGCGGGCATCTTCACCCACATCACGGATGATATTGGTCAGCTGAAAGGCCATGCCCAGCTTTTCTGCGTACTGCAGCGTGCGTTCATCACGGTAACCAAAAATGCTGGCTGACATGATGCCCACCACGCTGGCCACGTGCCAGCAATAGCGTTCAAGTGCAGGGAAATCCAGATAGCGAGTCTGGGTGAGATCCATCTCCATGCCATCAATCACGGCCAGCAAGTGTTCGCCTCGGAGAGAGAAAGTCGCGAGATGCGGTGCCAATGCCTTTGTTACAGGATGGGATGGACTGCCTGCGAGCATCTGTGCCACTTCCTTGCGCCACCAGTCGAGTGTGGTGTGTGCAATCGAGGGATCGCTGGTTTCATCGACCACATCGTCGACTTCGCGGCAGAAGGCATAGAGCGCTGTGATGGCCTGACGTCTGGGCTGGGGCAGGAACAGAAAGCTGTAATAAAAGCTGGATCCGCTTTGCGCCGCTTTTTGCTGGCAGTATTGTTCTGGTGTCATGGGAGGTCGTGCTGATCTGCTGCAGTAAAAATGAAAAGCCTTGCCATGCTATCCGACAAAGCGTAGCGAACGCCAGCCCATCATCAGCCAGTCAAAGGCATTCAGCTTGGGTCGCTGACGGAATACGTCAAAGTCCGCGGCTTCAATTTTTTCAAGTATGCGCAAGCCACCCAGCACAATCAGACGTAATTCCCAACCCATACGGCCCGGCAGCTTGCGCGCTAGCGGTGCGCCGTCCAGCATCATCTGACGTGCACGGTCGATCTGAAACTGCATCAAAGCAGCCCAGCGCTGCTCGACCCTGCCGAGGGCGATGTCTTCTTCCGTGACCCCAAAGCGCTGTAGATCTTCCTGCGGTAAGTAAACGCGGGCCTTCTCCCAGTCGATAGCGACATCCTGTAAAAAATTGATGATCTGAAGCGCGCTGCAGATGGCATCGCTTTGCGTCAGCGACAATTTTGCCGATTCACCAAACAACGCGAGCATGATGCGCCCCACAGGATTAGCTGAACGATTGCAGTAATCCAGCAAAGCCTCAAAACTCATGTAACGGGTCTGAACTACATCCTGGCGAAAGGCTGACAGCAAGTCGCGCAGCGGGCGTGTTGGCAGCTGCTGCGCTTGCAGCGTATGCGCCAGTTGCCGGAACAGCGCTGTCTGGGGCGGCTGGCCGGCGTCAACCAGATCCAGCTCGGCTTCATAGTAATTCAGGGCTGCAATACGCTGTTCCGGGCTGGCGTCCCCTTCATCTGCCAGATCGTCTGCGCTGCGCGCAAAGGTGTAGATATCTCGGACTGGTGCGCGCAAAGCGGGTGGCAGAAACGGGGAAGCGACTGGAAAATTTTCGTAATGCGAATTTGGCATGCTCAGGGATTTTTTGTGGCACTGCGGTAGTAAAACAAGCAAGGATGCTTTCGCTATAATAACTAACCGCTGAGTCAGTAGTGTGATGTAGGCCGTGTGACAGAGATGCTTCTGCCCATCATGGCGAAATGTTAATTAAATCTGTGCAAAGCTGTATGAAAAGCGAGTCTGACGCGAGAAAATTCGCGGCCCTCATGCCATCGTTCTGCGTTTCATGTACTCAAGCCGTTCGAATAATAAAGGAAAACACGTGCAATTCACCCCTAAGCTCAACCGACTGCCATCCTTGTTCAGGCTCGCCGCCATTGCTTCGGCAGTCACAGCCATGGCCCTGCTTGCGACAGCGTGCTCCAAAAAAATTGAACAGACTGAGGATATTCGTCCGGTCAGGGCGATCACGGTGGCCGAGGCGGGAGCCAAAGCCGTCATAGAACTTTCAGGTGAAGTGGTGCCGCGCTATGAGTCGCGTATAGGTTTTCGTGTGGGCGGCAAAATTATTGCGCGTAAGGTGGAGATAGGCACAACGGTAAAACGTGGTCAGGTCTTGATGCAGCTGGATCCCAGTGATCTGCAACTGTCACAGGCACAGGCGAAGGCAGCACTAGCTGCAGCCGACAGCAATCTGTCACTGGCCAAAGCAGAGTTCGAGCGCTATCGTGAATTGCGGGCGAAAAATTTCGTCAGTCAGGCGGTGCTCGACGCCAAAGAAGCAGGCTATAAATCGGCACTGGCCAGCCATGAGCAGGCGGCAGCGGGTCTGAAGGTGCAATCCAATCAGAGCAGTTATGCCAGCCTGGTCGCCGATGCTGATGGCGTGGTCACGGGTCTGGATGCGGAAGTGGGTCAGGTGGTTGCCGGAGGTGCGCCCGTGGTTCGTATTGCGCGCACAGGCGATACAGAAGTGCGTGTCAGCATTCCTGAAGATCAGGTCGAAATTCTGCGTCGTAGTACGGATGTGAAAGTCCATACCTGGGCCAGACCGGATGTGATGATCGATGGTCATGTGCGTGAAATTTCACCCGTCGCCGATCCTGCAAGCCGTACTTTCACCGCAAAAATTGCCCTGCCTAAGGCGGGTAATGAGGTGAGACTGGGCATGACGGCCGCGGTTGCCTTTGCCACTGCAGCGCCAGCAGGCATACGCCTGCCATTGACGGCTTTGTATGACAGTAAAGACGTGACTTCGGTGTGGGTGGTGGAAAACGGTGTTGTCAGGCTTTTGCCGGTGCAGGTGGCGGGTGCCGTCGGCAATGAAATCATGATTGCTTCTGGCCTGACTCCGGGTCAGTCCGTCGTGACGGCGGGGGTGAATCTGCTGCGTGAAGGACAGAAGGTCAGTCTGCTGGGGCAGGAAATGACAGGCATGAAACAAGCCGCTGCGCAAAGCAAGGCCAATACCCATGCAGCCCAGCCCGCTGACGGGGTTGCCAAATGAAGGGTCGCCTGAATCTCTCACGCTGGGCGCTCGAACACATTCCCTTCATACGCTATCTGATGGTGGTGCTGCTGTTGGGCGGCATCATGAGCTATGGCAAATTAGGGCAGGACGAAGATCCGCCCTTTACTTTCCGCGCCATGGTCGTGCGCGCCTACTGGCCGGGTTCGAGTTCGGTGCAGATGGCTGAACAGGTGACGGACAAGCTGGAAAAGAAGCTGCAGGAAACGCCTTTCATCGACAAGATACGCAGCTACTCCAAGCCGGGCGAAACGCTGATCATTCTTGAGTTGCGCGAATCAACGCCGCCCAAGGAAGTGCCGCAGACCTGGTATCAGGTGCGCAAGAAGATTGGTGATATCCGCGGCAGCTTGCCATCCGGTGTACAAGGCCCTTTTTTCAATGATGAATTCGGCGACACCTACGGCTCTATTTTTGCGCTGTCCGGCGATGGTTTCACGCAAGCCGAGGTCAAGGATTATGCTGATTTCGTGCGTCAGCAATTGCTCTCAGTACAGACTGTCTCCAAGGTTGAGATGTACGGTGTGCAGGATGAAAAAATCTACATAGAATTTTCATCCAAAAAATTCTCGCAGCTGGGCATCCCTTTCGACAATGTGGTCGCGCAAATCAATGCGCAAAATGCCGTCGATGGCAGCGGTGTGCTAGTGACGCCTACGGATAACCTCCAGGTGCGAGTCTCAGGCGCATTGCACAATGCCAAAGAGCTGGAAAATTTACCCTTGCGTGCGAATGGCAACAGTTTCAGGCTGGGTGATTTCGCGACGGTGACGCGCGGCTATATCGATCCGCCACGCGACAAGATGCGCTACAACGGCAAGGAAGTGATCGGCCTGGGCGTATCGATGGAGAAGGGCGGTGACATCATCGCGCTGGGTAAAAGTCTGAATGAGAAAGCGGCTGAAATTCAGGCTAAGCTGCCAGTGGGTATTACGCTCGCGCGGGTGGCGGATCAGCCGCGTGCAGTAAGCTCTTCGGTGAATGAATTTCTTAAAGTACTGACTGAGGCTGTACTGATTGTGCTGGCTGTGAGCTTTGTGTCACTCGGCTTTCATACACAACCCTTCCGCATCGATATACGTCCGGGTCTGGTGGTGGCGCTCACCATTCCACTGGTGCTGGCAGCGACATTCTTGTCGATGAATATTTTGGGCATTGATCTGCATAAGATCTCTCTGGGTGCGCTGATCATTGCACTGGGCTTGCTGGTCGACGATGCCATCATTGCTGTTGAAATGATGGTGAGAAAAATGGAAGAGGGCTTGTCGCGTTTTGATGCAGCCACTTTTGCCTATACCTCGACGGCCATGCCCATGCTGACGGGCACGCTGATTACGGTGGCTGGCTTTCTGCCGATTGGCTTTGCCAAATCGGCAGCCGGTGAATACACCTTTTCCATGTTTTCGGTGAATGCGCTGGCACTCATGATTTCATGGTTTGTCGCAGTTTTGTTCACGCCTTACATCGGTTATCTTCTATTGAAGGTGAAGCCAGCAACAAATGCAGATGGCCATCACGAATTATTCAACACACCGTTTTATGTACGCCTGCGCGCGGCAGTGAACTGGTGTGTGGAGTGGCGCAAAACAGCCATTGCCCTGACGCTGGCTGGGTTCTTTCTGGGTGTGCTGGGTTTTAAATTCATAGAGAAGCAGTTTTTCCCCGACTCCAGTCGACCT
>CAIQLE010000133.1 GCA_903872555.1 uncultured bacterium | reverse complement strand
GATCATTATGTACATAGGAGGAAGCGGTCGGCGTAAGCAGCGGCGCGATCAGGAACGCTTACTCGCCATGCAAGAACGACAAGCCCTATTGAATCAATCCGTGCCGGAAGATAAGCCGGATTCAGTAAAAATCACTTGATCCAGATCATCGAGGCCATGCGGCCGGTAACGCGGTCGCGTCGGAATGAATAGAAACGCTCAGGCTCGCTGACGGTGCAAGCGCTGCCACCGGCGACCTGAGTTACGCCCTCACTGGCCAGCGCTAGTCGCGCTAACTGAGGCAGATTCGCCAGATATTTCCCTGTCTTGCCCGGAATAGCCAGAAAGGCAGCATCGGCTGCCGAGCCCAGCCGCCTAAAGGCAGTTCGCACATCCTCGCCTACCTCAAATCGTTGCGGCCCTATGCCGGGGCCGAGCCAGACCAGCAATTCATCCGCGCCTTTGCTACGCATGGCCTGTACCGTATTTTCCAGCACGCCGGCTGCCAGACCACGCCACCCTGCATGCGCCGCCGCGACCACGCGTCCACGCACCTCAGCCAACAGAACAGGCATGCAATCGGCCGTCATGATGGCGCAGACTTGTCCCGGCCTGGCGCTAATACTGGCGTCTGCCTCGGGAGCAGCAGGAAACTGATGAGCCTCAGGAGCCTGATCAGCTTGATGCGCCTGAAGACCTTGGGCCAGCGAATTTGGAGAGTGAAACGCTGACTCATCCAGCACCCGCGTGCCATGCACCTGCGTCAGCCACCAGGGTTCCGCAGGCAGATGCTCGCGCAGCAGCGCACGATTCTGCATCACCGTTTGCAGATCGTCCGCCACATGCAGGCCCAGATTTAAACCGCCACCGCCTTTGCCATCATCATAAGGAGCGACACTCAGGCCACCTCGGCGCAGTGTTGATAAGACGCCGACCGAGGCCGGTAGTCCCGGCCAGTGCAGCGCAAGCGTATCTGAACTCAGGTTCAGGCCCACGCCGTAATGCCTGCCTTGTGTAGCAGCGCAGCCATATCTTCCGGCAAGGCGGCCTGCCATTCACAGGCCTCGCCGGTCGCGGGATGGATCAGTCCGAGCTTTTCAGCATGCAGCGCCTGACGTGGAAAAACGCCGGTCAGATGTTGTTTGCCATATACGGCATCGCCCACCAGAGGAAAACCTATGGACTGTAAATGCACACGAATCTGGTGTGTACGCCCGGTCTCCAGCTTGCAGCGCAGGAGCGCCACCGGCTTGCCATCCAGACTGCCGATGGCGAGTTTCTGATAATGGGTGATGGCCGCTTTGGCCAGTAATGATTTACTGACAGCCATCTTGGTACGTTCACGCGGATGACGACCAATCGCGGCCTCGATGCGACCGTTTGAGACCGGCTGCCCCCACACCAGCGCCAGATATTCGCGGCCTACACTACGCTCCTGCAACTGACGCACCAGATCGGTCTGCGCAATCAGGGTCTTGGCGATGACCAGTAAACCACTGGTGTCCTTGTCCAGCCTGTGCACGATGCCGGCGCGTGGCACGCCCTGCAACTGCGGCCAGCGATGCAGCAAACCATTCAGCAAGGTTCCGCTCCAGTTGCCCGCAGCCGGATGCACTACCAGACCAACCGGCTTGGCAATAACGATCAGGTCCGCATCTTCATGCAAGATCTCCAGCGGCAAGTCTTCCGGCGCAAAGGCGAAGTCGGACGCCGCAGCCTGCGGGTGAACCACGACCGTTTCATCGCCCAGCATGATGGCCTTGGTCTTGGCTGGCTTGCCATCCACCGTCACCATGCCCTCCTCTATCCATTGTTGCAGGCGGGCACGCGAATATTCGGGCATCAGCGTAGACAAAACCTTGTCGAGTCGGATGCCGCAATGTTCGGAGGCGAGTTTCAGCGTCACCGGAGCAAATCCGGCGTCATCGGCGAGATCGGCCGGCAGCGGCTCGAAATCGTCAGCATCATCGAGCGCAGGGCTGTCGATGAATTCTTTATCTGTAGAGTGTTGGATGTTTACTTTCATGCGAGTTTCCATCGGCTATAATCGCCGCAGTTCCCGAACTGCACTGGCCTCGCTCATGTTGAAGAAATTCCTGAATCTTGCTTTGATCTCACTCGCCTTCTTTTTGTCGGCGTGCGGCTCCCTGGGCGAAAAGCCAGATGAAACCAAAGGCTGGTCGGCTGAGAAATTATACGCTGAGGCCAAGGATGAGCTGACAGGAAAAAATTACGAGAAAGCCATCAAGCTGTTTGAGAAGCTGGAATCTCGCTATCCCTTTGGCGCCTATGCACAGCAGGCCCAGATGCAGATGGCCTATGCCTACTACCGTCAAAATGATCAGGCTCAGTGCCTGGCAGCAGTAGATCGCTTCATTCGTCTGCATCCCAACCATCCGAACGTCGACTACATGTATTACCTGCGCGGGCTGGCGAACTTCAAGGATAGCAAGGGCCTGTTTGATTTCATGAGCAAACAAGATCCAACTGAACGCGACCCTAAGGCAGCCAAAGCAGCTTTCGATGCCTTCAAACAGCTGACAGAGCGTTTTCCCGACAGCCGCTACGCCGAAGATGCCTCTGACCGTCTCAGATATCTGGTTGAAGCCATGGCCCAATACGATGTGCATGTGGCACGTTTTTACCTGCGCCAGCACGCTTATGTGGCTGCTATCAATCGCGCACAAAACGTGATGCGTGAATATCCGGCCTCGCCTTCAGTGCGCAATGCGCTGCGCATACAGATACGCGCCTATGAAGCCCTGGGCATGAACGATCTGCGCGATGATGCCGAACGTGTTTTTCAGCACAATTACAAAATGAGTTCCACTGCGCAGGAAACCCAGAAAGAAGCAGCGGCCTCGTGGTGGGAATTCTGGAAAGATGACGTACCCGCTCCCAAGCCGGTCAGCGCCGCAAAATAAATAACTCAGCTAGCCACGCGCCGGCGAAATACCCAGTGCTGTTCGTCTGAATTTTTTGCATCAAAGGCATAGCCGTCGGTATCAAAATCTTTCAGTCTTTCAGGCCGCGTGATCTTGTGATCTATCGCATAGCGCGTCATCAGGCCACGGGCGCGTTTGGCGTAAAAAGAAATGATCTTGTACTTCCCGCCCTTCCAGTCTTGAAACACGGGCGTGATCACAGGCTGATCCAGCAAGCCCGGCCGCACCGCCTTGAAATATTCTTCCGAAGCCAGATTCACCAGCGCCTTAGACTTGGATTCGGCCAGTGTCTGATTAATGGCTTCGGTAATCTGCGCACCCCAGAATGCATATAAATCTTTGCCATGCTGGTTTGCCAGGCGCGTACCCATCTCGAGTCGATAGGGCTGCATCAAATCCAGCGGACGCAGCAAGCCATACAATCCCGACAGTATCCGCACATGTTGCTGAGTCCAGTCCAGCTGCTTGTCTTTCAGCGAGCCCGCATCCAGACCTTCATACACATCGCCATTAAAAGCCAGCAGTGCCTGACGCGCATTATCAAGATTGAATTTTTTTGACCAGCTGGCAAAGCGTGCGGCATTCAACTGCGCCAGCGGATCAGAAATCTTCATCAGGCTACCTATCGCCGATGGCGACATGGCACGCAGCTTCGTGATCAATTCGGCAGAGCGCGGGATAAAATCCGGCACAGTGTGAGTCTTTGCGGAGACAGGCGTATCGTAATCCAGGGTTTTTGCAGGTGAGAGAACAATCAGCATTATTTTATTTATCCAAATTTTTTTGCATGATACCTAAACCGCACAATCGCATCGTCCTTGACACGAATGTCTGTCTGGATTTGTTCGTCTTTCGTGATCCGCGCTGGCAGCGACTGCTGTCAGCCATGCAGTGCGGCGAAGTGATGGCCATCACACGTGCCGACTGCCGTATGGAATGGACACTGGTGCTGGCATATACACGACTGGGGCTGGATGCAGAACATCAGGCGGCAGCACTGGCTGAATTCGATAGCCTGATCCGCCTGTTTGAAGCCGCAGATCACACTCACGAGTTGACGCGAGCTGACGCTGCCTCTTCCGCGCCCCCTTGGTCCGTGCTGCCCGTGTGCCGTGACCCCGATGATCAGAAATTTCTTGAGCTGGCCGCCGCCAGTCAGGCTAGCGTGCTAATCACGAAAGATAAGGCCTTGCTCAAGCTGGCGCGTAAAACAAAAAAACTGGGCTGGTTCGAGATACTGACTCCCGAACAATGGACGGCAGCCGCAGACAGCAAGGCTTCTGAAGCGGGTATCTCAACGCTACAATAAGCGCGAATTCATCTCCACTGATAAAGACTAAGACGCCATGCAAGCCCAAACCTCTGATACGAATCGGCATACTGACAGCACGAACTCTGGAGTGGCATTAGCGCCTCTGGTGTCCAAGCTGCCGCGCGTAGGCACCACCATCTTCACCGTGATGTCCGCACTGGCCAGCGAAACCGGCGCCGTCAATCTCGGACAAGGCTTTCCCGATTTTGATTGCGACCCCGCTTTGCTGGATGCCGTCAATCAGGCCATGCGCAGCGGTCTGAATCAATACCCGCCGATGGCCGGCATACTGCCCTTACGACAGGCCATCGCCAGCAAAGTCCGCGCGCTCTATGGTCGTGACTATGATCCCGTGCATGAAATCACCGTCACCGCCGGCGGCACTCAGGCGATATTGACGGCGGTGCTGTGCTGCGTCCATCCGGGTGAGGAAGTGATCGTCATCGAGCCCGCCTATGACAGCTATGTGCCCGCGATCGAACTGGCCGGAGCCATACCCGTGTTCGTGCAGATGGAAGTCGGTGCATCAGGCTATGCCGTCCCGTGGGACAAGGTGGCTGCTGCCGTCACCCCAAAAACCCGCCTGATCATGGTCAACTCACCGCACAATCCGACCTCATCGGTTTTTAATGCGCAAGACATTGCGCGTCTGAGCGAGATCGTGCGCGGCACACAGATCTTGATTTTGTCGGATGAAGTCTATGAACACATGGTGTATGACGGGCAGCCGCATGAATCGATCTGCCGCTACCCTGAACTGGCTGAGCGTGCCTTTGTGGTCTCCAGCTTTGGCAAGACCTATCACGTCACCGGCTGGAAGATAGGCTATGTCGCCGCCCCGGCCATGCTGTCTGCCGAATTCCGACGCGTGCATCAGTTCAATGTGTTCACAGTGAACACGCCCATGCAGCACGGATTAACGACTTATATGCAGCATCCCGAGCCTTATCTACAGCTCAGTGCTTTCTATGCCCGCAAACGCAATCTGTTCAGGGAAGGACTGGCCGGCACACGCTTTAAGCTTCTGCCCTCGCAGGGGACGTATTTCCAGTGCGTGGATTACTCCGCTATTTCGGATAAACCCGAAGCGGAATTCTGCCACTGGCTGACAACAGAAATAGGCGTGGCTGCCATTCCCATTTCCGCTTTTTACGACCAGCCGCGCGAATCAGGCATAGTTCGTTTCTGCTTCGCGAAAAAAGACCAGACCCTGCAAACCGCATTAGAAAGACTGTCTCAGCTGTAAAAAAAGTAACCGCTTCTTTTAAGGTACTTCGTATCTGCGAAAGACACTCTTTGAAAAATAAAAACGGCATCTCAGGGATGCCGTTTTTTATTGTCCGTCCGATAGGGACAGATAAATGCTGCTGGCTTATTTCTTTGCCATGAGCTGCATCATCAGCGCCGAATTTTCTTTACGGTCCACATTCACTCGCTGTACGGTCGCGCGCTCTCCTGTCAACTTCATGTAGTCACGCACAGGGAAAGCAGCAAATGGGTCTTCACCATAAATCGCCTTGGCCGCCATACCTATGATAGGTAAGTGCACAATCGCCACGCAATCGGCCATGGTAAATTCAGCACCCGCAATATAAGGCGAGAACTTCACCAGAGTGCCAAATGCAGCCACATTGCGGGTCAGCGTTTTCTTCACACGTTCCTTGGTCTCATCACTGATTTTACGACCGAAAAACGCCTCGCCGTAGAGCTCACGCGCCACCAGTTCAAGATGCAATTCCATAAATTGAATCAGCTCTCTGATTTTGGCAGCAGCCAGCGGATCTTTCGGCAACAAAGGCTTTTGCGGATAAACGGATTCAATATAATCCAGCATCACTTGTGACTCGCACAGCGAAGTGCCGTCAATATCAAAATACGGCACTTTGCCTAAAGGTGATTTCTTCAAAAGTTCAGGTGAACGGTCCGCCCACACCAGTTTTTCTTCGAAAGGAATCTCTTTTTCCAGCAGCGCGATTTTGATTTTATTGTAGTAATTACTGGCTGCGAATCCGCACAGAGTGAGCATGCTGTCTCCTGATGATCATGAAGGGGCCGCACTGCGGCCGGGAATTAGGCTGGAACGCCGGTTACAATCCAAGGGCTTGCAGTCTATCATTCCTGACCTTGGCAATGTCTAGCTGCCCAGCCCGCACCTTTGCTCAACTCTTAGACTGGCCTAACACTTCATGTCTGCTGAATTACTCGCATCGCGCCGTGATGCCACACTGATATTAACTTTGTCCAATCCCGGCGCTAAAAACGCGCTGCATCCGGATATGTACGCTGCCGGCGTTGAGGCACTGGAGACAGCTGAGCGCGATCCTGAGATACGCGCCATTGTCCTGACCGGTGCCGGTGATGTCTTTTGCGCCGGCGGCAACCTGAACCGGCTGCTGGAGAACCGCGCCAAAGAACGCTCAGCGCAAGCCGACTCCATCGACCAGCTGCACGGCTGGATCAGTGCCATCCGCGACTGCAGCAAGCCCGTGATAGCTGCAGTCGAAGGCCCGGCAGCTGGCGCCGGATTTTCACTGGCACTAGCCTGCGATCTGATCGTGGCCGCCCAGTCGTCCAAATTCGTCATGGCCTATGTCAAAGTCGGTCTGACACCCGATGGTGGTGCTTCCTGGTTCTTGTCGCAAGCCCTGCCGCGTCAACTGGCCACCGAAATTCTGCTCGAAGGTCAGCCCGTGAGCGCGGCCCGTCTGCATGAAACCGGCCTGGTGAATCGCGTGGTAGCTGATGGCAGTGCACTGGAATCAGCATTGGCCTTGAGCGATCAGATCGCTGCTCTCTCGCCGCATGCCACAGCCAACATCAAGTCGCTGCTGCGTGACGCGCCATCCCACTCTTTGTCCTCACAGTTCGAAGCCGAAAAACAAAGTTTCGTCGACAGCCTGCATCATCGCGACGGACTTGAAGGCATCACTGCCTTTTTAGAAAAAAGAAAGCCCTACTACCGATGAGCTTCAGTCAGCGTCGTCGCATCTTCTTAATGCGGCATGGCAGCGTCACGTATTTCGACAGTGCAGGTAAACCCGTACTGCCAGAGACCGTTCCATTAAATGAAGCCGGACGTACACAGGCCACGGCCGCCGGGCGTGTGTTTGCCGAGAGTGGCATACGCTTTGACCGCGTCATCATTTCAGGTCTGCCGCGCACTGTTGAAACAGCGACGCGGGTACTGGCCGAAACCGGTCAGCAAATCGAACTGGAACGCTGGGAAGAGATGGTCGAGATTCGCGGCGGCAAACTGTCAGCGATTCCCGATGCAGATCTGAAAGAAGCTTTTACCGGTGCCTTTGAAGGCGTCGCACCCGAACATAAGCGTTTTCTGGGCGGCGAAAGCATTGGTGAACTGATGGACCGTATACATCCGGCGATTGACCGCCTGCGTCAGGACAGCAACTGGGACACCGTACTGCTGGTGCTGCATGGCGGCGTGAATCGTGCGATCCTCTCCTATGCGCTGACGGGGCAACGTCTTTTTCTGGGCAATCTCGCGCAGACCGCAGGCTGCATCAATGCACTGGATGTCGGCGAAGCCGAGGCTGACTGGGTCGTCAGGTTGATCAATTATTCACCTCCATCGCAATTGCAGGCAGAATCACGCGGCACCACGATGGAAGCCCTGTTTCATCAATATAGAAAAGCACGTGAACTTTGAGTTTTGTACAAAGCAATGAGAAATTAAGGGCGAACTAAAGATGCGCTAACGACGGTCTGGCGACAAACTAGTCATACACTAACAACGATTAAAAGACGGAGACAACGTCGATGTACGAAGAATTCATGGGCACCAAGCCCGTTGCAGAACGAATGAAAGTCGATCTGCAAGCCCTATCAGCCTATATGCATGCACATGTCGCCGGCTTTTCCGGCGATCTGAGCATTGAGCAATTCAAAGGCGGGCAATCCAATCCCACCTTTATGCTGACGGCAGGCCAGCAACGCTATGTCTTGCGCACCAAGCCCGCACCCGCCGCCAAACTGCTGCCTTCAGCGCATGCAATTGAACGTGAATTTCGCGTCATGGATGCGCTCTCTAAAGCCGGTTTTCCGGCCGCACATCAATACGCCTTGTGTGATGATGAATCCGTTATAGGCCGCGCCTTTTACATCATGGAATTCATTGAAGGTCGTGTGCTGTGGGATCAGTCCCTGCCCGGCATGAGCAACACCGAGCGTGCTGCTCACTATGATGAAATGAACCGCGTCATCGCGCAATTGCACAG
>CAIQLE010000132.1 GCA_903872555.1 uncultured bacterium | reverse complement strand
CGGAACAGCTCCCATGAATCACGGCCCCAGGCATAGTCCTGATTCATGACGGCGATCGAGTTGATGTCAGGACGCGTCTTGAGCAGATACAGCACCGATGCAACCATCTCCGTTGTGGCATTGGCCTGAGTGCGAACCACGTACTGATGACGACGGTCTTCCAACACTTTCTCTGTGCCGCAATCCCACATGATATTCAGAACCTTTAAGTCCTCAGCTACTGGCGCAATGATGTTGCAGTTACCGCTGGAGATGGCTGACAACATGACTTTGGTATCGCCCTCTTGCACCACGCGGCGATATTCCGAGAGCAGTTTGTCTGCGCCCACGCCTTCGTCGATGAAATTCGGTACGATCTTGACGCCGTCAATGCCGCCGGCCGCATTCAGCTGCTCGATGTAGAGTTCAGCGGCTGCTTTCGCAGGAACGCCAAAGACGGAGGCCGGTCCGGAAAGAAAAGTCGTGATGCCGAGCTTAAATTCAGCAGGCTTGCTCTGAGCATGGACTCCTGTCATAGCGAAGGTCAAAGCTGCTGCGCTCAGACCGCCAGCCAGAAATCGAGGTAGTGTATGGAATTTCATGGTCATCTCCCGCTGTTTGGTTCTGGACAGGCTTAGCTTGACTGACTAAGGTGAGGCCAGTGCCAGATTTATAATTTATTATGTGTTTTTATCGTATAACACCTTGCATATCAGTCTGACGGAGGCTGCGTCAATGGGCAAGACAAGTTTTTTTAAGTACCCATTTTGAAAATACGAATGCCGACAGATTCGCACTGCAAGACAGAAAATTCTGCACAAAAAAAAGCCTCAGCAAGCACTGTTTTCACTCTCAAATCGCAGTGCAACATAATTCGTATTAAAAAACAAAATTCATACAATATCCCTCTGCCCCTGCCGGTTGACATAGAAAATAGGGTGAAGCAAGATCCATCGCAAACCAAGGCATACAAGAAGCACAGGGGCCGGACAGTTGAACGGGCTTCAAAGTTTCGACGGTTGATTTTTGAGCATGACCATCATGCGACTGATATAAAAACGCTAAGGGGGAGACAACAATGAAGTTCAAGAAATTACTGCTGGCTGCTGCATTCTGTGCAACATCCCTGTCTGCAGCCGCTGCAGATATCCAGTTATGGCAACTGAAGGGCGGTAGCCTGGATCTGGACAAAGGCTGGCTGACAGCCATGAAAGACGTAGGAACTAAGATCTCTGTTCCCGTCCCGGTCTATGTCATCAAGCACCCACGCGGTCTGATCGTATTTGATACCGGTAATAACTTCGCTACTTCAGACGGCAATTGCGCCAACTACTGGGGCCAGGGCCTGTGCGGCGCATTCAAGACCACCCAGACTCGTGATGAAATCATCGACCGTCAGCTGAAAAAACTGGGCTACTCGACAGAAGACGTGAAATACGTCATCTATTCACACTTCCACCTCGACCACGTGGGTAACATCAAAATGTTCCCGAAAGCTAAGCACGTCGTTCAGAAAGAAGAACTGAAAGCTGCCTGGTGGCCAGAGAAGTTCCAGCGCGCTGCTTATGTCGTCAAAGATTATGACGAAACACGCAGCTTCGACTTCATGGAACTGACCGGTGATTTCGACATGTTTGGTGACGGCTCCGTGGTGGTCCTCGACACCAAAGGTCACACTCAGGGTCACCAGTCGCTGATGGTCAACCTGAAAAAGACCGGTACCGTTCTGATTTCAGCTGACGCCATCTACATGGCTGACAATGAAAAAGGCGTTATTCCTGGCATCACCTGGAATACCAACGAGTCAATGCGTTCGATTGACCGCCTGAAAAATATCCGTGACGCTAAAAACGGTACGCTCTGGTATAGCCATGATCCTGTCCAGTTCGGCCAGAACAATCACGACAAGCCTTATGAGTGATATGAAACTCGGCGATACGTCTGACGTATCGTCGGTTTTTCTTGAGAGGGCCTGTAAGTTTTTTGGCCCTCATCAAATCTTATTTGATTTGACACTGTCTGTTCGGCCGGGTGAGATTGTCGGTTTACTCGGCCCGAATGGAAGTGGAAAAACCACCGCCCTGCGTTGTATCGCTGGTTACTATGCCATCGATAGCGGCACCGTCAATGTATGCGGCGAAGCTGTCGGCCCTCAGGGTCTGGCTGCCCGTCGTCTGATAGGTTATCTGCCCGAAAAAGCACCCTTATACGACTCTTTGTCTGTTGACCAGTATCTGGATTTTGTGGCGCAGGCCAAAGCGATACCTCGCTCTGCACGCAAGCCAGCGATTGATCGCGCTATGCGGGCTTTTGATTTAAAAAATGTGCGCAGCAAGGCGATAGGCCGCCTCTCCAAAGGATTTCGTCAGCGCGTCGGTCTGGCTCAGGCCGTCCTGAACGACCCTCCTGTTTTATTACTCGATGAATCAACCAATGGACTGGATCCTTTGCAGATCGTCGAAGCGCGTGAAATGATACGCAGCAGTGCGAGTGGTCGTGCAGTGATATTCAGCAGTCACTTGATGCAAGAAATTGAATCACTCTGTACCCGCGTGGTTATGCTGCGTCAGGGTCGACTGGTATCAGACTCGCCGCTCAGTCACGGACTGATGCAGAGCAAAGATGAATACATTCTGATCACGATGGCCAATTGTGATCCTGAGCTAATCAGAAATGCCTTGCTCACTGATACCAATATCGTCAGCGTCGACGTACACACTGTGAATGTCGGTGGACAATGGCAGCTGCGTTGTCACTGTTCGGACAATAACAATGAAACCTTTGACAATATAGTGCGTACTGCCATTACTTTTGGACAGCTGGTTGATGTACGCCGAACCGGAGCGCAGGTCGAAGCGGCTCTGCTCGATATTATGCGAGCGCATTGAAAAGGTTTTAATAGCAATGTTTAACGGATTGTTTTCCATCTTCAAAAAAGAAGTCAAAGAATACTTCTCTGCGCCTATTGCCTTGGTTGTGATTGCGACCTTCTGGGCCTTATGTGGCTACTTCTTCAGCTTCAACCTGTTTTTTGTGAATGTGGCACAGATGGTGACCTCATTTCACAATATGACCATACTGCTGATACTCATGATGCCGCTGCTCACCATGCGTATTTTTGCAGATGAGAACAAGACAGGCACCATAGAGCTGTTGCTCACCCTGCCGCTGAAGGACTGGGAAACTGTACTGGGTAAATTTGCTGCCGCCATCATGATTCTTGCCCTGATGTTGCTGGGTACAGCAAGTGCAGTGATTCCTCTGGCCGTGTTTGGCAAACCCGATTTTGGCCCCATCATCGGCGGCTACATCGGCGTCTTCATTTTTGGCGCCATGTTTATGGCGATTGGTGTCGCGCTGTCAGCCATCTGCACCAACCAGATTGTGGCTGCCATCCTGACCTGGGGCGCGCTGGTGCTGCTTTGGTTTATTGATTACCCGGCCTCGCTGGATTTGTTTCCGCGACTGTCTGAAATTCTGCTGCACTTATCGCTCTCTGCCCAGCATGTGGATTTGATCCGCGGTGTGCTGGATGGCAGAAGCATTGTTTACTTCCTGAGCGTCATTGTGTTTTCACTGAGCGCCACAATTCAACTCCTTAAATGGAGGAGGATGCAATGATGGGCTCTAATTTTAAGCACCGGTATCAGGCCTTATTGCCTACCATCGCAATTTTATTGGCGCTGATCGCGGTCAATCAGTTTTTTTGGACCCGGCTCGGCCGCATCGACCTGACTAGCGCAGGCGTGTATTCCCTCAGCCCAGACACCAAGCGAGTTCTGAAGAATATCAAGACACCGATCAATGTCATCTGGTTTTATGACCTGCGCAATAAAAGCATGGTCGATGCCAAGGCCTTGCTGGATCAGTATGCGCAGGAAAACCCACTCATCAAAGTATTTGCGATTGATCCTCTGGTGCATCCCTCCGAGGCAAGAAAATACAATATTCAGTTCGCCGGCAGCGCAGTACTGGAATCAGGTGAGAAAAAACTCGTCATCAATGGCGGCAGCGAAACCGATTTCACCAATGCCTTAATCCGGATTTCACGCAACAATATGCAGACGGTCTGCTTTACCACCGGTCATCTCGAAGCCAATCCCTTCAGTCTGAAAACGCTGGATGATCTGGAAGACCATAGCGATGAAGAGAATATTGTCGGCCGTGTAGAACTGCATGAAAAAAATGGTATGGGCATGGCGCGTGATGCGCTGGAGACGCTGGGCTTTAAAGTCACGCAACTGAATTTATTGCGTGACTCTGATGCGATTGCCAACTGTACGGCCGTCGTGATTGCCGCCCCCAAAAAGAACATCACGGAAAGCGAAACAAGCCGCATCGCCGACTATCTGCACAAGGGCGGCAAAGTGCTGGCCATGCTGGACCCCGGTAGCAGCGCCGGTCTGTCGCCTTTGCTGGAACAGTATGGGATTGCCTATGAAGGTGAAGAAGTGCTGGACCCGGCAAGCCATTACCGTAGCGACCCAGGTTCGCCCGCCGCATCGGAATATCCGCGCCATAAAATCACCCGCAATTTGCAGTTAACTTTCTTCCCCGGAGCAGCATCCTTTGTGCCGGCAGAAAAAGGCATACCGCGCGGCATTCGTATCAATCCGATTGTGACCACCTCAGAAACGGCCAGAACACAAAAAAGCCGTAAAGAAGGTATGAAGACCCTGATGGTGCTCGCCACACCGGCTATCAATGCCGACAATATGGGCAAGCCAGAATCCAAAGCGGCGCTCTTAGTCGTGGGTGATGGCGATTTTGCAAAGAACACGCACTTCCCTGTGCTGGGAAATAGCACCTTGTTTCTGAATTCAATTAATTTTCTGGCTGAGCAGGAAGATCTGATTGATATCACGCCGAGGAATTATGAGCAGGCGACGGTCGAACTGACGAACGGGCAGATGAAGGCAACCTTCTTCATCAGTGCCATTTTGTTCCCTTTACTGGCACTCGTGCTAGGTCTGTATTTGTGGTGGAGACGTCGTTGAACAAATCATCCTCAGGCTGGCTGGCACTGCTGTTCGTGTCTGTCATCGCCATCATGTATCAGTCGGCCGACAGAAGCACCGATTTGCTGGCGGAAAAAAATGATCAGAAATCGATTGCCCATGCCGAAAATTTGTTTAGCTGGACAGCTGATCAGGTAACACTCATCCATGTCAGTCTGGCTGGCAGCAAATCCCTAGTATTAAATCGCACAGAGAAACAAGAATGGTCAGCCAGCAAAAAGCTCGATGCCGCGCTGTGGAAAAATTTTGACGTGAATGTTTTTCTTGGCACGCTCTCAAGAGCCAAGGAAGAGCGTCAGTATGGCAAAGAAGCGGATGGCGCCAAGTACGGCTTTGCTCAACCCGTCGTCTTGCGGCTGGAAGGCATGGATGCAGCGCATGCGATCGCAGAAATCAAAATCGGCGATCTGGCTCCGGATGGTTTGTCACGCTATGTTTTGATATCTGGTAAAGATACGATTATTTCTATACCGAATTATCACGTCAAAGATTTGTTACGTCTCTATTCATCTCTGGGAGCTTAAATGCTGAACAACACACGCCCTACAGCGTCAAAACTCCTGCCGGGCTTGCTGCTGTCCTTCTCGCTGTCGGCATTACTGAGCTTGTCCTGCCTGGCTGCCTCACCTGATTTTCTGGAACGTGAAAATCTGGAACCAGCACTGTCACAGGCAAAGGCCGCGATTGAGCATCATGAATGGTCTGTGGCCGGCCCTTTACTCGACAAGCTGCTGCAAAAAAATCCTGACAACTCTGATCTGTATACCTTGTCGGCCTTTGTGTGCAGAAAATCGGGCGACCTGAAATGCGCGTTCACGAAATATCGCCGGGCGCTTGAAATCAACCCCGGCAATCTCAAAGCGCTGGAATATCTGGGTGAAGCCCATCTGCAAAATGGCGATCCCAAGTCAGCCAAGATACAACTCGACCTGATTGAAAAATTTTCTTCCAAGCAGAATGAAGAATGGAAAGATCTGAATGAAGACATTCAGACCTATCTGTCGAAGAAAAAATAAATTACTCCGGCAGCAGCCTGCCAACCCGATCTAGTTTGCTTATATTCCACAAAGTCTGAAAGGCAGTATGCATCTCTGCCTCGCTGGCGGCATCACCAAACGCCGCCAGTGCCAGCGCTTTTGTTTCCAGCTCAGGGCGTGACAAGGTGTTTCCCGGATCGCCCTTAGGTTCATCTACACGGTCGTGCAGCACACGGCCATCACGTGTGTGCACTGTCACCTTGCCTATCCAGCGCGCAGGATAGGCACCATCCACTTCCTCATCCAGCAGCATTTTCACGCGCACACGGAAATCGGCAACGGAGGGATCACGATAAAACTGCTCGAACTCATTCACGCCCGCAGCACCATGACAGGCAATCAGACCCAGTACGGTACCCATGGAAAATTTTGCCTGATGTACCGTCTCGGGATTGACGACGGGGCCGAGCACATCAATCGCTCCCTGATGCACATGCGTGACGACTTCCACCACATCGGCAACCGCCAGTTTGTGATCCTGCATGAGCTTTTGCAGAGCATCGGCTGCAGGATGCGTATGCCGGCAAGCGGCATGGAATTTGAAGGAAGTCTCTATCGTGGCCCAGCGCTCTCCCAACCGGTCCGTCAGGCAGCTGACATCGCTGTGTTCTGACATACCGGCGCCCATGCCCTGACGGCCTTCCAGGATTTGCTTTGCGCCGGTAAAGCCTTGCTCGGCAAGGCAGGCTGCAAGCAGGCCATCAGCAGCGGCCTTGGCGGTATGGAGCTGTTTAGAGTCAGCGGCATCGCGCAGGAACTCCCACAAGCCGGCTGCTTGCGTACCGGCAGAGCCCATGGCATGCAGCATTTTTTCAGGCGATAAATTGATCAGGCGTCCCACTGCAATCGCAGAAGCCACCGTGCCTACCGTGCCAGTGGTGTGAAAGATTTTGTAATGCGAACGACCAAGAAATTCGCCTATGCGTATGCCGGCCTCATAGCCTGCCACCGAGGCAGTGATG
Source organism: uncultured bacterium (assembly GCA_903872555.1). Taxonomy (GTDB): domain Bacteria; phylum Pseudomonadota; class Gammaproteobacteria; order Burkholderiales; family Burkholderiaceae_D; genus Pernthalerella. The sequence goes on along the minus strand of CAIQLE010000132.1, from coordinate 6,288 downwards.
AGATCGCGTCCACTGGCGCCTCGGTCCTGAGCCATCGCCAGCACGGCCGGAAAAATCACGGCTGCGGGGTGGAAAACGGAACCATTGTGCACATCATCCTGCTCGGCATAATGCGATGAAGCGCCGTTCACTAATGCAGCAAACATTGGTGAGGTGCCGCGACGCGACATCAGCACTTCGGATGCACCCTCTTTCGGCCCCATCTGCTGTGCAATCGCTTCAATGATTTGCACCGGACGCCCTGCCTTACCTGCCAGCGCAGAACCAAACCAATCTAAAAATAAATCTTCTGTACGACGAACGACTGCTTCAGGAATATCTTCGAACTCCAGATGAGCGACAAAATTCGCCAGTTGTGTGCTAGGTGTAAGCGTAGCTTTCATAGCGGGCTCCGTCGCTTCAGAATGAGCGTGGCATGCCAAGCACGTGCTCAGCGATATAAGAAAGAATCAGATTGGTCGATATAGGTGCGACCTGATACAAACGTGTCTCGCGGAATTTGCGCTCGACATCATATTCAGAGGCGAAACCAAAGCCCCCATGAAATTGCAGACAGGCGTTGGCGGCTTCCCAGGATGCATCGGCTGCCAGCATTTTTGCCATATTCGCTTCCGAGCCGCAGGCCTGACCGGCATCGAATAATTCACAGGCGCGATAGCGCATTAGACTGGCGGCTTCGATATTCACAAAGGCTTTGGCGATCGGAAATTGCACGCCCTGATTCTGGCCTATGGGACGGCCAAAGACGATGCGCTCATTCACATACTTGGTGACTTTATCAATGAACCAATAACCATCACCTATGCATTCCGCAGCGATCAGTGCGCGCTCGGCGTTCAGACCATCAAGTATGTATTTAAAGCCCTTGCCTTCTTCACCGATCAGATTCTCGGCAGGTATTTCCAGATTTTCGAAGAAGAGTTCATTGGTTTCATGATTCACCATATTGCGTATGGGACGCACTTCCAGGCCATGGCCGATGGCATCACGCAGATCGACAATAAAAATCGACATGCCTTCAGATTTCTTGGTCACTTCAGCTAGTGGCGTGGTGCGTGCCAGCAGGATCATCAGGTCAGAATGCTGTACGCGTGAAATCCAGACCTTCTGACCATTGATGACATAGCGGTCACCTTTTTTCACGGCCGTGGTCTTGATTTTTGTGGTGTCGGTACCCGTAGTCGGTTCTGTCACACCCATAGACTGCAAGCGCAATTCACCACGGGCGATTTTCGGCAGATAGAAATCTTTTTGCGCCTGCGATCCATGACGCAGCAAGGTGCCCATGTTGTACATCTGACCGTGACAGGCACCCGAATTGCCGCCCGCGCGATTGATCTCTTCCATGATGACGGAGGCTTCGGTCAGGCCCAGACCTGAACCGCCATATTGCTGAGGGATGAGTGCCGCCAGCCAGCCGGCTTCGGTCAAGGCCGTGACAAAGGCCTCTGGGTAGGCGCGCTCTTCATCTACCTGACGAAAGTACTCGGAAGAAAACTGAGCACACAGGTCACGCACTGCATCGCGTATATCCTGATAAGCATCATTCGGCTTGAGGGAGTGGGACATCATGGTTCCTGCATCAGATTAAGGCTATGAAAATCATAGCCAGAGGCAAGCAAACCGCATCAAGCCTCAGTGTAAGCCTGAAGTCTGACCCAAGCGGGCCAGAGGAACAATTCAGAAATTTATAAGCAGGGCTTAGGGGCGAATTAACCCTTTAGAGAAGCCTTGCAGACTCAGGCGGAAACGCCGGATTCAGCCACCAGCAGTTCGACCAGTTCACGTGCAAATAATGGCAGAGATTGCATACTGCGCAGACAGATTTGCAATTTACGAATGGCCCATTCGTCGCTCAGTTCAACCATGTGAATACCCATGCTACCGGCGTGGCGGCTGGCGGCTGAATGCGGCACCACGCCTATGCCCACATTGGCTTCGATCATGCGGCAGGCCGCTTCAAAGTTGCCGACCTGAATACGGATTTTAATCTGACGATTCAGATCATTCGCAGCCTGAGCCAGAAAGGCGTGAATGGCGCTGGCTTCCAGCATGCCGACAAAATCATAGCTCAGGGCTTCACTGAATTCGATGCGCTCTCTGGAAGCCAGCGCATGCGATTTGGATGTCACCAGCACCAGACGGTCTTCCTGAAATGGCAGAATTTCCAGACCTTCGGTACGCACATTGCCAGCGACGATGCCGACATCGACTTTGCCCTCAGTCACAGCACGCACGATGTCATTTGACAGACGTTCTTTCAAATCGACATTCACATCCGGATGCGAGGCCAGAAATTTAGGCAGCAACGCTGGCAGGAATTCAGTAATGGCGGTGGTGTTGGCAAAAATTCTGACATGCCCGCGCGAACCATTCACATACTCGGCCAGATCACCGCGCAAATCCGTCAGCTGCTGCATCACCAGTCGCGCGTGATGCATGAATGCCTGACCCGGCGGTGTCAGTGTCACGCCCTGACTGGTGCGATACAAAAGCTTCACGCCCAGTCCCTCTTCCAGATTTTTGATGCGTATGGACGCAGCAGGCAGCGACATATGGGAACGCTCTGCCCCACGCGTGAGGCTATTGGCCTCTGCAATGTTGACAAAGAGCTTAATGTCGGGAAGATCGAAATGCGCTGCCATGTGGCTCACCCAAAGAATGGAAAGGTTTTGAAATCACCGTATAAAAGCGACTTGCTGTCGGCATGACCGAGCCAGCCTTCTATCAGGCTGGCATAGACTTGCCTGAAGTCGGTGGTGTGTTTGAGGTTACCACCTTCATCCAGATCAGTCAGCGAAGGAACAGCACCATAATGGCCTCCTTTGACTGGTTTGCCAATCACGTACATGTGATTGGCAGTGCCGTGGTCAGTTCCGAGACTGGTATTTTCTGCCGCACGACGGCCGAATTCAGACAGTACCAGTACCGTGACATCATCGGCGCGCCCTATGCGCTCCATGTCTTTCATGAAGCCCGCGACTGCATCCGAAGCATAAGACAGCAAGCGTGAATGCTGCTCGGCCTGCTGCACATGGGTGTCAAAGGCATTGTGACGATAAGAGGTATAAAACAAGCGTGTCGGCAGACCCGCCGCAATCATGGAAGCTACCTTCGGCAGATCAAGGGAAATGATGCCGTAGTCGACAGGTGTCTTGTAATTTTCCCAGGCGGTGCGCACCAATTGTGAGGCTTCACGCGCACTCTTGGCGATGTCTTCCAGATACTGCTGGCTGGGATTAGCTGAAATTTTTGCCGACGCTGGCGTGGCGCTGTCGATGACAGGACGGCTTTGTATCATGCCCTTGCGTGCAAAACGTTCTGGGTCATCAAACACCACAGGTACATGACGCGCAGCGCGCACAGCCAGCGACTGACGTTCGTCAATATTCACCAGAAAGTTCGGCGTCAGGGTCGGGTCAATCGCATCTGCGACACGACCCAGCCAGCCATAGGGCTCTCCACCATTTGGCACGCCGGTATGCAAGTAAGCCATGGAGGTGAAATGCGAATACGAGGGCTGGGCATAGCCACAGCCATGCACAATCGCCATGCGGCCGTCTTTGTATAAACGCTCAAAGCCCGACATGCTGGGATTGAAACCGAAATGCTCATCAATCTTGCGAACCTTATTGGCACGTATGCCCAGCTTGGGACGCAGGCTGTAATAAGCGTCGTCGGCATACGGCACCAGCGTATTGAGGCCATCGTTCGCGCCTGAGAGTTCAAGCACCACCAGTATGCGTTTGTCATGGTTGTTGGCTGCTATTGCAGGCATCAGCGGCAGGCCAGCGACTAAGCCGGCGCCGGCCATGGCCTGCAATAAATGGCGGCGAGTGAGATTGGTGTGATGTTCAGACATGGTCTTATCCGAGTTGGTAGGCGGGCAACGACAGAATGACATGCAGCGCATTGCGCAAGGCATCTTCCATATAGGTGTCGGCGCGTTGTAAATCAGCGGTACCCAGCTCCGTTTCGAGCATGAGCGAAATCTGGCGCCGTGTATCGGTATCAACCGGTGCTGTCAGAAAGCGCAGCAGCAAGTGATCCACCGCCTGCTGTGTGGTCTTGCAGCCTGCGGCGCGCACCATTGCCGAGAGATCCAGTTGCGCTGTGCTGCGTGGAATCGGCTTGACCTTTTCTATCGCCTTGCGCCAGGCGTGATAACTCGCCAGACGGGTATTGAAATCTTCGTCCCTGTCATTTTGCATGGACATGGAAGTCACTTCCTTGCCTTCAGGTTTGGTCGCTGTCGTGACATCCTTCCCCATGGCGAGCTTGTCGGCGACAGGAACGATGCCATAGCGTTCGTCCGGGACACGATCGGTCGCCACGAAATCAATCGGCGGAAACACCGTGTCATACACAAAATTACCGCGCACCAGCAACAAGCCCGGTGTAATCCAGCTCTTGCCATTAGTCCAGCCAGCGACGTTCGGCGGGAACAGTAATTTCTGTCCCATAGAGTCAGTCAGGTCATTGAAGTCGGGTATGCCCGGCACTTCTTTCAGACCCATTTTGCGATAAGTAGAGATCACCAGTTCGACCGGTGGCTTGATGCGTGAGCCTACGGACGCTTCGCTGTAAAAATCGCGTGACAGGAACACGGTCTCTAGGAAGGGCGCGATTTCATAATGGGAAGCCCGCAAGAGCTTGCCTAGTTTGATGCGCATCTCGGGCGAGATATCTTCGCGCACAAAATAACGATACAGCTTGGAGGCGATGAATTCAGAAGTCACAGGCTGGGCCAGAATGATGTCGATCACCTGCACACCATCGAAATTACCGCGCTGGCCGAGCACGGTCTTGCTGTCAGCATCATGCTGTTTAGGGTTCAGGATGAATTCTGTGCCGCGATAATTCCAGCCAGTGAAAGCGCGTGCCGCTTCGCGTATGTCAGATTCACTGTAATTGCCCACGCCCATGGAGAAGAGTTCCATGATCTCGCGGGCGAAATTTTCATTCGGGGCACCTTTCAGGTTCACAGCAGCGTCCAGATACGCCAGCATGGCCGGATCTTTCGCAACGGCGATCAGTAAATCACGGAAGTTACCCGTGGCTTTGGCGCGCAACATCTCGTTTTGCTTCAGCATCTTGCGGTAGTCCCGTACTTTTTCTTCGCCGGTGGCGAAATGGCCGTGCCAGAACAAGGTCATTTTTTCTTCCAGCGGACGCTTCGTCACCAGCATGCGTTGAGCCCACCAATAAGCTATGCGCTGCGTCTCCAGTTTGCTGGCGCGCAGCCAGTAAAGGAAGCGGTCAGCCACCTGCTGCAGGCGGCGATTGCCCTCGGGTCGTGATTTCACACCGAGTGACTCTCCTGTCTCTTTGGCCAGATCGGTCGCAGCGGGACGCGAAGTAGCAAAGGGATCGAGACCGGGATCAAAAGCGCCCGAGGCCTGAAATGGCGGCAGCGGATTCGGGATATTTTGATAGCGCACCAGCGTGCGTACGGCCTGTGCCGGTGTCATGGCGCTGAACCGACTGATTTCTGAGGGTGTGCCGCCGAAGCCTGCGCGTTCCAGCAGATGAGCTGCGCGTGCGCTGTTCCATTCAGCTGCCGGCAAAGGATGCAGATCATCTTGCCAGTCGGCTGAACCTGCTGCCTGAGCGAATAAAGATGTGACGCTGATCGTGAGTGCCAGCGCAAGGTGTGTGCAATGCATGCGTGAATTGAATGCCGTTTTTCTACGGCTTCCCTGTTTTGTTATAGGTATCTTGGCTGAAGTCTACGGAAGCGATACTAAGCTTGCAATACATGGATTCATGATTCAGGGTTGTTTAACAGCGACTGCGGGCTAAATAAACACCAGTCTGTCTTTTTGATTATCAAATAGCTATGTTTAGACCTTGTCGTCGTATTGAGAACCATGACGAAAACCATGCCGACTACTTTCTTTTATTTGAATTCGTGCAGACATACAAAATTTCCATCAGAATCAGGACAAACAATTTCAAGTCATAACAAATAATCGGGACATCGCATGCGCTTTCATAAAACACTGCTCACATCAATACAGATAAATCACCACAGATTCTGGAGTCATAAAATAACGCGTGCTCTGGCTGTGGCTGTCGTGGCCGCAGCGGGCACTTTAGGCGTAAGCAGCCTGGTGACAGCAGAAGATACTGACAAGGCCTTGCTGCAACGTGCGCTGACCATGTTCAAGCCCCTGCCCCACACAGCGCATGTAGAGGACTATCCGCATACGCGCGAACGTGTGGCTCTGGGCAAGCAATTATTTTTTGAGACGCGCGTTTCTTCAGATGGCCGCATCAGCTGTGCTG